>CAMTWC010000060.1:0-5032 GCA_947085345.1 uncultured Gammaproteobacteria bacterium
CCTGGCCAAGCAGGGGCTGCGCAACTACTGGGGCTACAACTCCATTGCCTACCTCGCGCCCCACGGCGACTATGCGGCCGACAAGCGTCCGGGCGTCGCCGTGGCCGAGTTCAGGCAGAAATCTCCTGGCTCGACTGGGCGCACGTCGACGCCGACCTGCTCGCGTTCGCCCGGCGGCAGACCGCCTTCCGCCATGCCTACCCGGCGTTCCGCCGGCGCCGCTGGTTTCGCTGCCGCGCCATCCACGGCAGCGGCTGCGAGGACATTGCCTGGTTCACCCACGAAGGCACGCAGATGAGCGAGGAAAACTGGTGCGAAGGCCATAGCTGTTTCGCGCGCGCCACAGGTTTCGAGCGGCAGGTAATCGCCATCGCGGAACAGCGGTTTCAGGGATGCCAGTCATCCCTATTCACCGCAGCTAAACGACCGAAGAGCCTGAATTGACATGGCCTCTATAAGTGCTAGCTTTAAAGCGGTCTGCTTTTCTTACGCTTGGCGCAGGGACTGGCGCGCCAGGCAACCATGGCGCCGGCTGGCGTTGGGAGGTCATAATGTTCACCATCAATCCGTTCACCCCGCTGACGGCTTTCGTGTCCCCTGCCGTCATGCAGGGCTACATCGTTTTGATGGTACTCGCGGTTGCCATGGGAACGATATTCGACGCTTATCACAAGGGCAGCGCCAAGTTCTTCGCGCGGCGGAGGGAGAAAGCAGCGGCTGCCGCGCAGAGGCAGCTCAGCGGCATGAAGACCGCTTCCTTGGCGGCCAGGACTATTACAGAGGCTGCCGTTTCCGGCGAGTTCTGCAAGTGGCAGAGGCGGACTTCTCATCTCCTGATGATGTACGGCTTCCTCCTCTATGTGATTACAACCATCGTGATGGTATTCGCCTACCCAACAGCCGCGCGGACGCCGACCCTCCTGCCGACCCTGTGGACCGTAGGCGCTCTGATGATTCTCATTGGCGGTTTATGGTTCTTCTTCTTTCTCAGGGTAAACGTCGCCTATGACGGCGACTCGCCCTTTCATCTGGGGCGTGCTGACCTGTTCATCGGTACGCTGCTGGCGAGCGCGGCATCTGCACTGATATGGCATTTCGTGCAAACGGCGTCTGGCAGCCCAACGGCGACCCTGCTATTTTTTGGCCTCTACATCTTCTTCACGACGCTGCTCTTTGTTTCTGTTTTCTGGTCGAAGTTCGCCCATATGTTCTACAAACCCATCGTGGCATTCCAGCGAAGGGTCGAGGAGGCAAACGGTTCCTCCGACCTCCCGACCCCCGCTCGCAGCCATGACGTCAGGAGCTGATCGGTAATGCCCACCTACACTGACATGACGCGATGCGACGGCTGCGGAGAGTGCGTGGATATCTGTCCGTCCGACATCATGCACATCGACAAGGTCTACCGGCGGTCTTACAACATCGAGCCAAACTTCTGCTGGGAGTGCTACTCGTGCGTGAAGGCGTGCCCGCAGCATGCGATAGACGTCCGCGGCTATGCGGACTTCGCACCGCTGGGCCACAAGGTCAGAGTGCTCCGGGAAGAAGAAAAAGGGGTCATCAATTGGAAGATAAAGTACCGCGACGGGCGGGTGAAGGAGTTCACCTTCCCGATCAGGACCACGCCTTGGGGTTCGATCAAATCACCGTCCGACTACGCGGCACCCAGCGCAAAGGATCTGAGCTCTCCCTTGCTCGCGCACGAACCGGAGGCGCTCAACGTCGAGAAGCTTCCCACCCTACCCCCCTTCGTCCCGGAAAAGGTGTAATGCCATGGCCCTGCGATCCAGAAAAACCGTGTTCGTGGATTCTGACATCCTCGTCATCGGCGGCGGCTTTGGCGGATGCGGAGCCACTTACGAATCACGCTACTGGGGACGGAATCTGAAGATCGTCCTCGTCGAAAAGGCCAACATCGAGCGCAGCGGCGCCGTCGCGCAAGGCCTGTCCGCGATCAATTGCTATATGGGCATGCAGTGGGGCGAGAACCAGCCCGAGGACTTTGTGCGCTACGCGCGTGGTGACCTGCTCGGTCTGGTGCGAGAGGACCTGATCTTCGACATCGCCCGGCATGTCGACGCCACGGTCCACATGTTCGAGGAGTGGGGGCTCCCGATCATCAAGGACCCGAAGACCGGCAGGTATCTGAGAGAAGGAAAATGGCAAATCATGATTCACGGCGAGAGTTACAAGCCCATCATCGCCGAGGCCGCGAGGAAGGCTGCCACCGAAGTGTATAACCGGATCATGGTGACGCATCTGCTGATGGACAAGGTGCGTCCCAACCGGGTCGCCGGTGCCGTCGGCTTCGACGTGCGGGATGGGACTTTTTACGTCTTCCGGGCGAAAGCGGTCATCGTCGGCGCCGGCGGCGGCTCGCACATTTACCGGCCGAGGTCGGTCGGCGAAGGCATGGGTCGGACCTGGTATGCGCCATGGAGCACCGCTTCAGCCTACGGTTTACTGATACCGACAGGCGCCAAGATGACACAGATGGAGAACCGGATTGTTCTCGCCCGCTTCAAGGACGGTTACGGTCCGGTCGGCGCCTGGTACCTGCTGCTCAAGTCGTATGCGACCAACGCCTACGGCGAAAAATATGAGGCAGCGTGGTTCGACGAGATCAAATCTCGCGTCGGGAAGTATGCGGACATCACGCCGATGCCGACCTGCCTGCGCAATCACGCGATGCTGGAGGAGATGAAGGCCGGCAAGGGCCCCATCTACATGCACACACAGGAGGTTCTTGATACCAAGGAGAAGGAGGAGATTGGCTGGGAGGATTTTCTCGACATGACGATCGGCCAAGCGGTTGTCTGGGCCTCGCAGAACATCGACCCCAAGGAAAAACCATCCGAGTTGATTACTTCCGAACCCTACGTCATGGGTTCTCACGCCACCTGTTCCGGCGCCTGGGCAAGCGGGCCGGAGGACTGCGCACCGGCGGACTACCAGTGGGGATACAACCGGATGACGACGATTGAAGGGCTCTTCGGGGCCGGGGACACAATAGGCGGTTCTGCGCACAAGTTCTCAGCCGGCTCCTTCACCGAGGGAAGGCTGGCGGGAAAGGCGGCGGTCAGGTACGTCATGGATATGAAAGGCGAGATGCCGCAGATCGACGAAGCGCAGATCAAGAAGCTCGAGGAAACGATATTCCGGCCGCTGGAAAACTACAGGGTGGGCAGGAACGAGATCGTCGCCGGGAGCGTGGCGCCAAGCTATATATCACCTCTTCAAGGGCTTCAGAGGCTGGAAAAACTCATGGATGAGTATGTCGGTGGCTACAGCACCTTCTATGTCACCAGCGAACCGCTGCTCAACCGCGGGCTGGAGCTCCTCGGCATGCTGAAGGAGGATATGGAGCACATCGGTGCCGAGGACCTGCACCAACTCCAGAGGGCATGGGAGCTCCACCATAGGGTCCTGACAGCGGAGTCGGTGACCAGGCACACGCTGTTCAGGCAGGAAACCAGATGGCCGGGGTACTATTATCGTGCCGATCATCCGAAGCTGGACGATGCCGAGTGGCATGCCTTCACCGCATCTCAGTACGACGCGAAGACCGGTGAATGGCAGATGAGCAAGCTTCCTGTCCACCATATCGTCTCGTAAGCACAAGGGGTGTCTCATGTTGAGGAAAGTCACCGCCGCCGCAAGTCCGCAGAAGGTGTGGGAACGGCTGTTGCGCAACGAACCGATGTTCATCCTCGATGTGCGCAACCGTGATGAGTTCGAACGCTGGCGGGTGGAAGGCCCGTCTTCCTTCCCTACGCTCAATGTCCCCTACTTTGAACTTCTCGACCTGGAGAGCGAGGAGGAAGACGTCACCGAGGCCGTGATGCGTGGGGTGCAGGCGCAAATCATGGCGCAGCTGCCCGGTGATCGGCCCATTCTCGCCGTCTGCGCCGAGGGCAACACATCCAGTTACGTTGCCGAGGGGCTGCGCCGCCTGGGTTTCGATGCTGTAAACATGGAAGGCGGCATGGAGGCTTGGGGCAACTTTTACTACTGGCGCCCGGTAGAGGAGACCGAGCGCTTTTCGCTTTTCCAGATGGTGCGTCCGGCCCGCGGCTGCCTGAGCCACATTCTGGTGAGCGAGCATCGCGCCGCGGTGTTCGACCCCGCCCGCCACATCGAGAACTATCACGAACTGGCCGCCGCCGTGGGGGCGCGGATCGAGTTGGTGCTGGATACCCACCTGCACGCCGATCACCTGAGCGGCGGGCCGCAGCTGGGTCAGCGCGACCATATTCCCTACCATCTGCACCCCTATGACGCGATCCACCCGATGGACATGCTGCCTGCCCGCATGGCGTATCGCCCGCTGGAGGCGGAGCAGACGTTTCGAGTCGGTTCGGCCGAGGTCAGGGTGCTGCATCTTCCCGGCCACACCCTGGGGATGGTCGCCTTTCTCATCGAAGGGCGCTATCTGCTGAGCGGCGATAGCCTGTTCCTTGAGTCTGTCGCCCGCCCGGATCTGGGCGGCAAGGCCGAGGCCTGGGCCCCATTGCTCTACGACTCGCTGAAGCGGATTGCAGAGCTGCCGGACGAGACGGTGGTGCTGCCCGCCCATTTCAGCAACATCGCGGCAGGCGATGGAAACGGCGTCTTCCGCGCCACGCTCGGTGAGCTCAAGCGGCGCAATCCGGGCCTGCTCAAGCTGGCCGAGGGCGAGGCGGCCTTCTGCGACTATATCCTGGCGAACCTGCCGGAGTTTCCCCCGGCCTATGTCGAGATCAAGCGGGCCAATGCGGGGCTGGCCAGTCCGGACGAACGCAAGGCGCAGGAGTTGGAACTGGGAAAGAATATCTGTGCGGTGGGGAAAGCGTTTGGGGGTTCTTAGGGAAGCCCTTATATGGACGCCTCCCGGAGTGACAAGAGATTTTTTTGGGCTCTTCCGGTAAATCCTACGGAGAAATGGGATGACCGACACCCCTGAAATGCTGTATCTACGCGGTTTTCTGACGACGCGAGCAGGTACAGCATATGGGGGCGGTCATCCCGGCGAAGATTTTGGGGCTTGAGGGGC
>CAMTWC010000061.1:0-29778 GCA_947085345.1 uncultured Gammaproteobacteria bacterium
CGTCGCTGGCGCGCGCGGGGGTCGAGATCTTCTTCACCCAGGTGTTCCGCGACGGGTTTTTCCACGCCGACATGCACCCGGGGAATATCCTCGTGTCGACCGGGGGAGCAACGCGCGGCCGCTACATCGCGCTCGACTTCGGCATCATGGGCACGCTCACCGAGGTCGACAAGCAGTACCTCGCGCGCAACTTTCTCGCTTTCTTCCGCCGCGACTACAAGGGCGTCGCGCTGGCGCACCTGGAATCCGGCTGGGTGCCGGCCGACACCCGCATCGACGAACTCAAAGCCGCGGTGCGGGCGGTGTGCGAGCCGGTGTTCGATCGCCCGCTGAAGGACATTTCCTTTGGCCGCGTGCTGTTGCAGCTGTTCCAGGCCTCGCGCCGCTTCAACGTGGAAATCCAGCCGCAGCTGGTTTTATTGCAGAAAACCCTGCTGAACATCGAAGGCCTCGGCCGCCAGCTCGACCCCGATCTCGACCTGTGGAAAACCGCCAAGCCCTTCCTCGAGCGCTGGATGAACGAACAGCTCGGCTGGCGCGCGCTGGTGAAGAACCTGCGAGCCGAAGCGCCCAAATGGGCAGCCCTGCTGCCACAACTGCCGCGCCTGGCGCACCAGGCACTGAACGAAAACCGGCTGGCCCAGCTGGAGGCCGGCCTCACCCTCATGCTGCATCAGCAGCAGGCTCGTAATAAATGGCTCGGCGCCATCGCCGGCCTGCTGGCCGTGTTGACGGCCGCCACCCTCTATTTCATCCTGCGATAAGGACTCGCCATGCTGATCGGATTCGTCGTTCTGTACCTCGTTCTCTCCATCGGCATCGGACTCTATGCCGCCACCAAGGTCCACAGCGCCAGCGACTACATCACCGCCGGTCGCGCACTGCCGATGGTCGTGGTGGTGGCCATGGTGTTCGCCACCTGGTTCGGTGCCGAGACCGTGCTCGGCATCCCCGCCACCTTCCTCGACGAGAACCTCGGCGGAACGATTTCCGATCCCTTCGGCGCCTCGCTCGCGCTGATCCTGTTCGGCCTGCTGTTCGCCCGCCCGCTGTATCGAATGAAATTGCTCACCCTGGGCGACTTCTTCCGCCAGCGCTACAACCGACCGGTCGAGGTGGTGATTTCGGCCGCGATCGCACTGTCCTACCTCGGCTGGGTGTCAGCCCAGGTGGTGGCGCTGGGGCTGGTGTTCAACGTGCTCTCAGACGGCTTGATCACCCAGCAGGAAGGCATCCTCATCGGCGCGGCGGTGGTGCTGCTCTACACCCTGTTCGGCGGCATGTGGTCGGTGGCGCTCACCACGCTGGTGCAGATGACCGTGATCGTCTTCGGCCTGCTGTGGATCGCCAAGCTGGTGGGTGACATGCCCGAAGTGAACGGCATCGTGCCGGTGGTCGAACACGCCGCAGCCGCCGGCAAGTTCGAATTCTGGCCGCCGCTGGAATGGGCCGCGATCGTCACCTTCGTCGCCGGCCTCCTGACCATGGGGCTGGGCTCGATTCCGCAGCAGGACGTGTTCCAGCGCGCCAACGCAGGCAAGTCCGAACGCATCGCGGTGTGGGGCACCGTCATCGGCGGCTCGCTGTACTTCGTCTTCGCCGCCGTGCCGATCTACCTCACCTACTCCGCCATCTTGGTCGACCCCGCCATGGCAACGGCCCTGCTGGCCGAGGATGCGCAACTGGTGCTTCCCACCTTCGTCAAAACCCACCTCCCGTTCTACGCGCAGATCATCTTTTACGGCGCGCTGCTGTCCGTCATCATGTCCACCGCCTCCGGCACCCTGCTGGCGCCGTCGGTCACCATCTCGGAAAACATCATCAAGGAATTCATGCCGCACCACCGCATGAGCCAGAAAAAGCTGCTGTGGATCACCCGCAGCGTCGTCGTCGCCTTCACCGGGCTGGTGGTGTTTTATTCACTGTGGTCGCTGCAAACCGAAACCAGCATCCACCAGATGGTGGAAAACGCCTACAAGGTCACGCTCGCCTGCGCCTTCGTGCCGCTGGTCGCCGGCCTGTACTGGAAGCGCGCCAACAATCTGGGGGCGGGGCTGTCCATCGTGCTGGGACTGGTGGCATGGATTGTGATGGAATTCATCGCCCCCGAAGCCGTACTGCCGCCACAGTTTGTGGGACTGATTGCGAGTGCGCTGGGGATGGGTGTGGGGAGTGTGTTAGCCGCTATTCGCAGACATTAAGTGTCGGAGAATTTTACATTCGGGTGCCCCGTTAAGACAACAAGCCCATCTATGTAAACATTAAGCATTTGTTATTAAAAGAATTTTCAATTCTGTTCAACATGCTGGCACAACTGATGCTTTGTTATCGACAGCAGGATAGGTGACCGACTACTGGAATATCAGGGATATCGTGTCTGTCCATCAAGCATCCTTAACCAACCAAGGAGCCACATCATGAAAAAAATCTTGCCAGCAAGCGCGCTCGCCGCTTCGGCCTTGTTCATGGCGACAAGCGCCAGCGCTGCCGTCATTTCCCTTGTCAATAGCGATTTCGAGACGGGCGATCTGAGTGGGTGGATCACGCTGGGGACCGTTGCCGCAACCCCTTCCACCAGCGTTACGACGTTTGACGGTACTGTATGGACCATCGGCGCCGCCGGTACCACGATGGCCCAGCTCAACCCCAGCATCGGCGTGGGTAGCATTGAATCTGCGCTGGGCCTTGCTGCCGGGACGCTCAATACGTACAACACCAACCCCAGCGGGGGTTCGCTGACAGACGGCGCTGCGATCTATCAGAGCTTCAGCGGCAATGCCGGTGATACCCTTTCCATGGCTTGGGATTATGTGGCGACCGACTACATTCCGTTTAACGATCCGGCTTTTGCGATCATCATCAACCCGGACCTGTCGGCCTCGATCACTGTGCTGGCCAGCATCAACGGTCTTGGCATCCCAGTTGGCACCTCGGGCCACTCGGGCTGGCAAACTTTCGGCCAAACCCTGAGCCAGAGCGGCACTCATACGATCGCATTTGTCACGACGAACGACAAGGACACGATTCTGGATTCCGTCCTCTTCCTGGACAACACGGCTGGCACCTGTGAACCAACTTGCCCGCCACCTGTTAACGGAGTTCCCGAACCCGGCTCCCTGGCGCTTCTCGGACTTGGTTTGCTTGGCTTGGGTGCCCTGCGCCGCCGCAAGATGGCCTGATTGCTTCATCGCCAACAAAAAAGCCGGCGCATTGCGTCGGCTTTTTTTACACGTTCCTTTTTACACGTTCCTTTCGGGTCAGCGCAGATACCCCTCGTGCTCCAGTTTGAGCAGAATTTGCTGCACCGCCTCTTCGATTCCCAGGCCGGTGGTATCGATCGCCAGTTCCGGTTTTTCGGGCACTTCGTAGGGATCTGAAACTCCGGTGAATTCGGAAATCAATCCCGCCCGCGCCTTGGCGTACAGGCCTTTGCGGTCGCGCGATTCGCAGGTTTCGATGGGGGTGGCGACGTGAATTTCGACAAACCCGCCAAAAGCATAAAAGGGGACGCCATGCAATGGCACTACTTTAAGCGAAACCCTATACCAAACAAAGAGACAAAAGTGGGCTGACGAACTCGTCGCGTTACGATGCGGGTGTCGAATCCGTGTTGCATAACGCAGAAGGGTCAGCCCGAATGAATCATATCAAGCGGTGTGCGGTAGCAGGGCAAGTCAAACGATTTTGCGATCTGCCCAGAGTGCGGGCTCGGCATTTGGGCAAGTTATTTCCCGGCAAGACCTGTTGCGGTGGGTCGAAGAAGAAGCCGGGGACTACCGCGAGCGTATCTATAGCCCGCTGCAAACTCTGATTTTATTCATCGAAAGTACTGGGGACGGATCAAAGCTGCCAGGATGCGGTTGCGCGTGGCCTCTCCGGGCCCATGGCCTTGGGGCAATCGCCGTGCAGCCTGAACAATGCTTCGTACTGCCGTGCGCGGACGCGGTTGGCCTTGAGCCTGATCGAACGGATCGGGCGAGAAGCAGGGGAACGGCTGCGTGCCAGTCAACCTGCGGTTTGGCGCTGGCGTGGCCGCGAGGTCAAACTCATCGACGGCACGACCGTGTCGATGCCCGACACGTCCGAGAATCAAGCCGAGTATCCCCAGAGCAGAAGCCAAAAACCGGGGCTGGGATTTCCATTGGCGCGTGTGGTGGCAATCATCTCCCTATCGTGCGGCGCGGTGCTGGAGTGGGCCATCAGCCCTTGCGAAGGCAAGCGCACTGGCGAGACGGCACTCTTATGGCAACTCGCCCATTGCTTGCGCACCGGGGATGTCGTCATTGCGGATCGTTATTTCACGGGGTATTTCATGCTGGCCTGGTTGACTCGGCACGGAGCTGGCGTGGTGGTGCGGCAACATCAATTGCGGCATACCGATTTCCGCCGGGGCAAACGGCTGGGAGCGAAAGACCATGTCGTGGCCTGGGTGCGCCCGCAGCAGCCCGCCTGGATGGATGATGTGGCTTACGCGACGATACCGGAAACCATGACGCTACGAGAGACGCACGTCGGCGGTTTGAGCTTGGTAACGACGCTCACCGACGCGAAAGCCGTCAGCAAGCAGGAATTACTGACGCTCTATCATGCCCGCTGGCAGGTGGAACTGGATTTGCGTTCGATCAAGACGGTGATGCAGATGGAGGGGCTGCGCTGCAAGCGCCCTGAGATGGTGAAGAAGGAAATCGCCGTGCATCTGCTGGCGTACAACCTGGTGCGGACGGTGATGGCGCAAGCAGCGTTTCTCGGCCAGGTGTTGCCGCGCCAGTTGGGCTTCAAGGCGGCGTTGCAACTGGTCCGCGCCTTTGAGGAAAACCTGCGCCACGCGCCACAGGCGCGGCTGACGCTGTGCCGAACTTGTCTCTTGGCGGGCATCGCTCAATTACGCTTGCCAGACCGACCCGGACGGGTCGGGCCTCGCGTGGTTAAACGACGACCCAAGCAACACGCACTGCTAACGCAACCCCGGCATATCCTCAAAGCAGCTCTTAATTAAACAGCGACAGACGCTTTATGGAGAGGGCTTAAGGTAGTGCCCATTGGGTAGCGTCCCTTTCTTCCCCCCTTTTTTTCACAAAAAGGGCGTCGCAAGCGACGCCCCTCCTGACCACGCCTGCCCGGTTTACTGCCAGACGTCCCCGCTGGACTTCTTTTCCGCGCCGGCAACGGCGCTCATGGTCTCGATAATGGCGTTTGGCAAGGACGAAATCCGCATGAACTGCCCCATGCCCACATCGGGAAATGCCAGGGCAATGCGGAACCGGCCGTGTGGCGAACCCACCTCATTGTTGATCACGTAAATCTCGTACGGCAGGCCGGCAATGTTGTCCTGCATGTCGATTTTGCTGATCCATTCGCCGTCGCTGTTGCCGCTGTCGTTCATCGCCACCCCGAATACGGCAAGCTTGCGGTCGGGCATGACGATTTCATAGACCCGGGCCGTTTTGCCCACGCCCTTTGCGAGATTCTCGCGCACCGCCTTCAGCGCCTCGGCGAAGCTATCGTATTCGGCCAGCTTGTTCTTCGCCGAATCCAGGCGCTCCATCCCGATCATGTAACGGTAATTGACCAAGTTGCCCGGCGCCTCGTCCCCGCCCTGCCCCTTGCCCGCGCCCAGCGATTTCTGCAAACGTCCCTGCAGCGCCTTGACCGCTTCCTCCTTCTTGTCGAAGCCCTTGCGAAAATAGGCGCGGTACCAGTAATCCGGATTGGTGTAGGCCACACTGCCGTCAGCCTTCACCCCCACGCGAACGGCGGCGCCCAGCACGGCATGGCCGCCCACCGAGCCCACCTCTTCGAGCATGGCATCGTCGGTGGCGATCACCACCCCGTATCCCGCCAGGTTTTTCGGAAAGTACTTGCCGACTACCTTGAAACCACCGCTTTTGAGCTTGCCCTCGACCGCCGCCGCCACGGCCTGCACATTGCCGCCCGTGACCGGATCGCCCTGAATATAAGGCGAAACCGCCCATGCGTTTGATGAAAATATGAGCAGGGCCCAAACTGCAATCTGTTTCAAAAACATGAGCGTCTCCTGATTAGGAATTATGATTCCATCATACTATCGATAGAGTACGTTTATTCCATAGGAGTGGCCGAAGGATTCAAAAACCCTGGTCCGGCATCCGCGAACCGGCTTTCCTCGCGCGTTTGAAAGGCGTTAAAACGCCACCATCTCGAAATCTTCCTTGCGCGCCCCGCAATCCGGGCAAGTCCAGTTGATCGGCACGTCTTCCCAGCGTGTGCCGGGGGGGATCCCATCGTCGGGCGCACCGGTTTCTTCGTGATAGATGTAGCCGCAGATCAGGCACATCCAGCTTTTGTATTCGGGGGTATCGGACATGGGATGGAGGGGAATCGGCTAAAATTGGGGCTTGATTCTAAAGCAGTGACGCCATGCCTTCCATTTTCTCCCCCAAAACCGCGCCGCCGATGGTGCTCAGCTTTGCAGCGTCCGATCCGACGGGCGGCGCAGGCATCCAGGCCGACCTGCTGACGCTGGCCAGCATGGGCTGCCACCCGCTGTCGGTCATTACCGCGATCACGGTGCAGGACACTGCCCGGGTCGACGAAATACTCGCGATCGATGCCGAATGGGTGGCGGACCAGGCGCGCATGCTGCTGGAGGACGTGCCGGTGGCCGCCTTCAAGCTCGGCCTGATGGGCAGCCCCGAATCGATCGCGGTCATTGCCGAGATCCTCGCCGACTACCCCGACATTCCGGTCATTCTCGACCCGGTGCTGGCGTCCGGACGCGGCGACGAAATGGCCACCGACGACATGATCGCGGCCATGCGCGACATGCTGATCCCGCAGACCAGCATCCTCACGCCCAACAGCCACGAAGCACGACGGCTGGCGCTGTTCGAGTCGGACGAGGATGACATGGATCTGGCCGCCTGCGCCCGCCACCTGACCGATCTCGGCTGCGAATACGTGCTCATCACCGGCACTCACGAAGCCACGCCGCGCGTGCTGAACAGCCTCTACGACGCCGCCGGCCACGTCCAGACCGACGCCTGGGACCGCCTGCCCGGCAGCTATCACGGTTCCGGCTGCACCCTCGCCTCGGCCATCGCAGCCGCCCTGGCTTACGGACAGGATGTGCCGGCTGCCGTGCGCGAAGCGCAGAATTTCACCTACGAAACGCTGAAGGCCGCCTTCCGCCCCGGCATGGGGCAATACATCCCAGAGCGCTTCTTCTGGGCCCAGGACGTGCCGACCGAAGGCAATGCCTGAGTTCCGCCATGCTTGAATTCCCGGGCGGCCTTTATGCCATCACCCCCGAAACCGCCGATACCGCACGCCTGCTCGCGCAGGTCGAAGCGGTGCTTCTGGGCGGCGTCGCCGCGGTGCAGTACCGCGACAAGTCGGACGATGTCGCGCGCCGTCACGAACAGGCGAGCGAACTGGTTTCGCTGTGCCGCCGCTTCAAGGTACCGCTGATCGTCAACGACGACCTGCGGCTGGCCGATTTGTGCGACGCCGACGGCGTGCACCTCGGGCGCGACGACGGCAGCCTGCGCGAGGCGCGCATCATTCTCGGACGCGACAAGTTCATCGGCACCTCGTGCTACCAGAGCCTCGAACTGGCCCAGGCGGCGCAGGCGGCGGGCGCCGACTACGTGGCCTTCGGCAGCTTCTTCCCGTCGCCGACCAAGCCGGCCGCGGCACGCGCCGATCTCGCCCTGCTGCGCGAAGCGGCGCGAACGCTGCGGGTGCCGATCGTCGCCATCGGCGGCATCACGCTGGCCAACGCGCCGCCGCTGCTGGATGCCGGCGCCGACAGCCTCGCCGTGCTGTCGGCCCTGTTCGACGCCCCCGACATCCGCGCGGCCGCGCACGCCCTGAATCAATTATTTGAAACCGAATCTGAAGAGTGACCCGAACAATGACCCGTAACGAACAGCTTTTCGAACAATCGCAAAAAGTCATCCCCGGCGGGGTGAATTCGCCGGTGCGCGCCTTCAAAAGCGTCGGCGGCACCCCGGTATTCTTCAGCCGTGCCAAGGGCTCGCGCGTGTGGGACGCCGACGGCCGCGAATACATCGACTATGTCGGCTCGTGGGGCCCGGCGATCCTCGGCCACGCCCATCCCGGCACGGTGAAGGCGGTTGCCGACGCCGCCGCCAACGGCCTGTCGTTCGGCGCACCCAGCGAAGCCGAACTCACCATCGCCACCCGCATCATCGAGCTTGTGCCGAGCATCGAGAAGGTGCGCCTGGTGTCCTCCGGCACCGAGGCGACCATGAGCGCGATCCGTTTGGCGCGCGGCTTCACCGGCCGCAGCAAGTTCATCAAGTTCGAAGGCTGCTACCACGGCCACGCCGACTTCCTCTTGGTGAAGGCGGGCTCCGGCGCGCTCACCTTCGGCAACCCGACCTCGGCCGGCGTACCGCCGGAAGTCGCGGCGCAGACCCTCGTGCTCGACTACAACGACGTCGCCGGACTCGAGCGCACCTTCGCCGAAATCGGCAACGAGATCGCCTGCATCATCGTCGAGCCCTTCGCCGGCAACATGAACCTGGTGAAGCCGACCGCCGAATTCATGGCCGCGATGCGCAGGCTGTGCGACAAGCACGGTGCGCTCCTGATCTTCGACGAGGTGATGACGGGCTTCCGCGTCGACCTCGGTGGCGCGCAGAAGCTGCTCGGCATCCGTCCCGACCTCACCACGCTCGGCAAGGTGATCGGCGGCGGCATGCCGGTGGGCGCCTTCGGCGGCCGCGCCGACGTGATGGACGCGCTGGCGCCGACCGGGCCCGTGTACCAGGCCGGCACGCTGTCCGGCAATCCGGTGGCGGTGGCGGCTGGGCTGGCGACGCTCGCTGCGATTTCCGAGCCCGGCTTCCATGCGAATCTGACCGCGCGCACCGAAAAACTGGTGAAGGGCCTGACTGCCGCCGCACGGGAAGCGAACGTCACCTTCTGCGCCGACTCGGTCGGCGGCATGTTCGGCCTCTATTTCGCGGCCAAGCCGCCGGCGAGCTTTGTCGAAGTCATGGCAGGCGACCGCGAAAAATTCAACCGCTTCTTCCACGCCATGCTCGATCGCGGCATCTATCTCGCGCCGTCGGCGTATGAAGCGGGCTTCGTCTCGGCCGCGCACAGCGGCGCCGACATCGACGCCACCATCGCTGCGGCGCGCGAGGTGTTCAAGGCCCTATGAACGACGAGCTGTCCCCCGAGGACGAACTGCGCCTCAACGTCCTCTTCAACACCGAGCTCAAGGCCGTCCGCATCGACGAATCGAACATGACCTTGTGGGCGCTGACGCCGCAGGGCGAGGCCAGTGTGCCGTTGAAGCCCAACGAGCGTTCCGACCGCTACCTGAAGCGGGTGCGCGAGCTGCTGTCCGGCCACGCGCTCGGTTCGCCCGGCGGCTACCCGGTTCACCTCACGCGCTGGACGCGGCAGTCGCAGGCCGGGCTGTCGAACCAGCATCTGGCGCAGTTGCTGTTGATCGCCGAGGAAGAAGCGGTGGTCGCGGTGGTGCACTCGCCCGCGCTGACCGACGAGCTGGCGCGCTATGCCTGGTGGTGCATGCCGACCATCGAGAACGCGCGGCTGATGCTGATGCGCGACGTGGTATGCCAAGGCAGCATGGGCCGCACGCTGGCCGAGTTCCTGGTCGATCACCTGGCGTTTCTGCACGAGGACGACGTCGGCATTCTCGATACCGTGGCAGTGATGCTGTATTCGGGCGTGCTGACCGAGGCCGAACGGCTGTTGATCTGGAAACGCGGCAACAGCCGAAATTCGTATTACGTCGCCTTCCTCGAACTGCAGCCGGACAATCTGCCCAGCCCGCGTGCGGCGCGCGCCGATCACGCGAGCGTGCCGCAACTGGCCGGCAACCCCTACAGCGCGATGCTGGACAAGGCGCTGTCGGGGCAGGGCCAGACCTTTATCGCCACCACCGCGATCATCCTCGAACGCCCGGAAAACCAGGAAGTGGTGAACCACACGCTGAACGCGCTGGCGCAGTGGTGCGCGCCCTTGCGCCAGACCGACGCGGCCACCCGTAGCGCGGCACGCCATGCCCTGCTCGACGCGGCACCGCAATTTGAAACGGATTGCGCCGCGCTCGACGCGCTGGCAGCAGTGGACGCCGACACCGTGCGGCCGATTTTCCTCAAGACCACCGCCATCGGCTCGCTGATGCGGCGCAAGATCCAGCCCATCGTCACGCCGCTGCTGGACGCCGTCGCGGTGCTGCGCCGCCAGCCCTAAACGAGACGCGCCCCCGCGTGCTTACCCACGCGGGGGCGCGTCGGCCCGTTGAGGATTATTTGCCCAGCGCGGCGTCGATGCTGGCGATAAACTTGTCGGCTTTCTCGAACCCGATCACCTTGTAGTCCGACTGCGTGCCTGCGCTGTTCCAGAAAATCAGCCCGGGCGGACCGAACAGGCCGAAGCGCTTCAGCAGCGCCTTGTCGGCCTCGCTGTTGGCGGTGACATCGGCCTTCAGCAGCACCACGTTCGCCAGCCGCGCCTGCACTTTGGGATCGCTGAAGGTGAAGGTTTCCATTTCCTTGCACGACACGCACCAGTCAGCATAGAAATCGAGCATGACCGCGCGGCCTTCGGCCCTGGCCGCTGCCAGGCGCGCGTCGAGTTCGGCGACATCCTTCACCTTTTCGAACGCCAGGCCCTTCCGCTCGGCCGCGACCGCAGTACCGCCGGTGCCGCCCTTGAACACTTCAAGCGGCTGCAGCAGATTGCGGCTGCCCGCCAGCATGCCGAGCAGGATCGCCAGGCCGCCAATCAACAGCACCACGCCGAGCCCCTTCCACAGCCGCGCCCAGCCGGTTGCATGGGCCGGCAGCGGGTCGAGCGCATGCAGGTAGATCGCCGAGGCGATCAGCAACATCGCCCACAGCAGCATGCTAACCCAGGCCGGGACAACCGGCGAAATCAGGTAGATGGCGATCGCCAGCATCATCACGCCGAAGAAATACTTCACCGCATTCATCCAGCCACCGGCGCGCGGCAGCAGGGCGCCGGCGGACAGCCCGACCAGCAGCAGCGGCACGCCCATGCCCAGCGCCAGCACGAACAGCGCGACGCCGCCGAGCATGGTGTTGCCGGTCTGCGCGATGAAGGCTAGCGCGGCGGCCAGCGGCGGCGCGACGCAGGGGCCAAGAATGACGGCCGACAGCGCGCCCATGGCGAACACGCCAAAGAAATTGCCGCCCTTCATCTTGTTGGCGCGCTCGGAAAACTTGCTCTGCCATGCGCTGGGCAATTGCAGTTCGTAGAAGCCGAACATGGACAGCGCCAGGCCCACGAAAATCAGCGCGCCGACGCCGAGCGCCCAGGGGTTCTGCAGGGCGTTGGAAATCAGGGTGCCGGACAGTGCGGCCGCCACGCCGGCCACCGCATAGGTGATCGCCATGCCCAGCACGTAGGCGAGCGACAGCAGAAAGCCGCTGGTCTTGGTCACCTTGTTGTTCTGCCCGGCGATGATGCCCGACAGGATCGGAATCATCGGGAACACGCAGGGCGTCAACGCCAGCAGCAGGCCAAGACCGAAGAAGGTGGCGACCACCGGCCAGAAGCTGCCACCCTTCAGCACGCGCTCGATGCGCGAGGTGTCGGATTCACTGGCGGGCTCGACCGGCACGGCCTGTGCGCTGGCGGTGACCGGCGCGGCGGCCGCGGTCAGCGTGAAGTCGCGCGTGATCGGCGGGTAGCAGACGCCGACCGCCTCGTTGCAGCCCTGCCAGGTCGCTTCCAGCACCAGCTGTTCGCCGGCGGCGAGCGCGCGCGACAGGGTCACGCTGACGGCGAAATCCTGGTGGTACACCTCGGTACGGCCGAAGGTCGGATCCTCCTTGACGTCGCCCGACGGCGTGTCGACGCGCGCCACCTTGACGTCGGCGGGCGCTTTGACGATGTAGGCGAGCTTGTCGCGATACAAATAGGTGTCGGGCGTCAGCGTGTAGTCGAGCTTGATCGTCTGCGCATCCGGCATCGCCGCAGCGACCAGGAAGGCCTCGTCCGGCGGCAGCAGTTTCGGCATGCCCAAGTCGCCTCCCAGGCTGCGCAGCCCCTCCAGCGCGGAAGCGGCGGGTGCCGCCGCGACGGGCGCCACCACCGCGGGCAGCTTGATCGACACGCTCGCTTCCTGCGGGGTGTAGCACAGCCCGGCGTCGGCGCAGCCCTGCGAAACGGTTTTCAGGGTGACCGACGCGGTGCCTGCCGTGCGCTGGATCGGCAGCACAATGCGCACATCCTTGCGGTAGATTTCGACCCTGCCGAAGAATTCGTCCTCCTTCATCTTGCCGGCCGGCAGTTTCGGCGCGCCGAGCGAGGCGCCCTCGACCGCGAACTTGAACTTGTCGCGGTACATGTAATAGCCGTCGGCAATCTGCCAGCGCGCTTCCAGCGTATTCGCATCGAGCGCGCGCGCCGAGAACTTGAAGGCGATTTCGGGGTCAAGGAATTCTTCCGCGTGGGCCACTGGAAAGAGTGCCAGCGCACCCCAAAGTAAGGGAAATGCGCCGAGCAAACGAATCCATCCGGTTTTAGTCATGCTTATCAGTCTCCGTGGCCAGCCAGTCGAGATAGGCGGGCAATCCGTGTGTTATGGGTGTGGCAATCAGTTCTGGAACGTCGTAAGGATGATGCACGCGGACGATTTCTTCAACCAGCGGATACGCCGCGCGGGTGGTTTTGATCAGCAGCGGAATTTCCTCCGTCGTCTCCACCGACCCTTCCCAACGGTAAATGGAGCGGCACGCCGCCAAAACGTTCACGCATGCCGCCGCCCGGCTTTCGATCAAGGCGTGCGCCAGTTTTTCGGCACTCGCGACATCGGGTAAATTCGTCAAGATTAACAAAGGTTCCATGTCATGCGCTTTGGTTGGATTGTGCTACTGCTGCTGTCGTTTCCGGTGCTGGAAGCCATCGGCATTTTCTGGGCGGCCGGCGCCATCGGCGGCTGGGTGCTGCTGTGGCTGCTGCTGGCAGCCGTTGCCGGGGTCATGCTGATTCGCGTCGAGCGCGTCGCCTGGAGCGCGCGCCTGCTGTTCTCGGTGCAGTCGGGCGCGCATCCGCTGGCCGCGCTGTTCGCCAGCGGGCGCATCCTGCTCGCCGCCGGCCTGCTGGTTTTCCCCGGCTTCATCAGCGATGCCATCGCGCTTGGACTGTTGCTGATCCCGGGCACCTGGGGCCGGCACAAAGCGGATCCGCTGCGGCCGGCAAACGACGATGCCCGCTCTCCCCGACCCTCTCCCACAAAGGGCAAGGGGACGAATGTGATGCCCACCACGATTAATGGCGAGTTCAAGCGCGAGCCCGACGACCTGCTCCGCTAATCAGAACAGCTTCATCTGCCCGCGCACCTGGCGGATTTCGCGCAGCAGATCGTCGGACGTCGGATAGCGGTATTTCAGGCGCAGCTCGCGCGTGGTGCGCGCGTTCGACAGCTGGCGCGACTCGCGCAGGAACGACAGCAAGGCTTCGGACAGTACTTTCTCGGCCTCGGCGCGGTCCACCCGCGGCGGCCGCGGCAGCCCGAAGGCATCTGCGCAACTGTCGAACCAGTCGCCCATTTTCAGCGGATGCGCGTCGACCGCATGGTAGATGCGCTGCGAACGGCCACGGAACAGCGCCACCCACGCCAGCCGCGCCAGGTCGTCGGCATGAATGTGGTTAGTGTAGCTGTCGTCCTTTGCAACCAGCGCCGGGGTGCCGCGCCGGATGCGCTCCAGCGGAAGGCGGTCGGAGGCGTAGATGCCCGGCGCGCGCAGGACGCTGACCTGCACCCGCAGCGCTTCGCCCCAGGCGCGCAACTGGCGTTCGGCATCCACCCGCCGCACCGCGCGGGCGTTCACCGGCGCCACCGGGCGTGTTTCGGCGACCCAGTTACCGCCGCAGTCGCCGTACACGCCGCTGGTGCTGATGTACACCAGCGCGCCCGGCTTGCCGCGCCGCGTCAGCGCATGCAGCAGATGCGCGGTGCGCGGATCGGTCGTGCCCTCGTTGGGAGGCGGCGCAAAGTGGAACACGCCATCGACGCGCGGCAGCCGTTTCAGCGTGGCGGGCAGGTCGAGATCGCCGATGCAGGGCGTCACCCCCAGCGCGCGCAGTTCGGCGACGCGCTCGGGGCGGCGGATCAGGCCGATAAATTCAGCCTGGCCTGCATACGTCCGAACCAGTCGCTCCGCGACATCGCCAAACCCCACGATCAAGATTTTTTTCATCGCTGCCTGCCTGTAACCCTATGCGCCAAGGGGTGAAAACCCCTGCCGCCCGGGCGATAATTTGTTAGTTTGACATTTTAAGCCCACATCATGCCGCATCAGGTCACCATCCAGCCCAGCGGGCACCAGTTCATCGTCGAGGACGACGAAACCATCCTCGAAGCCGCGCTGCGCGAAGGCTTTTCGCTGCCCTACGGCTGCCGCAACGGCGCCTGCGGTGCCTGCAAGGGCCGCGTGCTGTCCGGCCAGCTCGACTACGGCGTGCATACGCCCACCGCGCTGAAGGACGAGGACAAGGCGCAGGGCCGCGCCCTGTTCTGTCGCGCCCGACCCTTGAGCGACATGGTCATCGAGGCCAAGGAAATCGGCGCCGCCAAGGACATCGTGGTGAAGACGCTGCCGTGCCGGGTGGAAAAGCTGGAGAAGCGTGCCGACGACGTCATGGTGATGAAAATCAAGCTGCCGGCCAACGAACGTCTGCAGTACCTCGCCGGGCAATACATCGATTTCCAGCTGAAGAACGGCAAGTCGCGCAGCTACTCGCTCGCCAACCCGCCTCACGACGATGCGCTGCTGGAACTGCACATCCGCCATGTGCCCGGCGGCCTGTTTTCCGACCAGGTGTTTTCCACCCTGAAGGAACGCGACATCCTGCGTCTGAAAGGTCCGCTCGGCAGCTTCTTCATCCGCGACGATTCCGACAAGCCGATCATCTTCATCGCCGGCGGCACCGGCTTTGCACCGATCAAGGGCATGCTGGAACATGCCTTTGCCGAACACACGGATCGCGAACTGGTGCTGTACTGGGGGGTGCGCGCGCTGAAGGACCTGTACATGGCCGAACTGCCGCAGCAGTGGCTGGCCGAGCATCCGAACTTCAGCTTCATCCCGGTGCTGTCCCACCCCGAGCCGGGCGACCACTGGCAGGGCCGCACCGGCTTCGTGCACGAGGCGGTGCTGGCCGATTTCGCCGACCTGTCGGGCTACCAGGTGTATGCCTGCGGCGCGCCCGCCATGGTCGACAGCGCGCGCGACAGCTTCGTGAAAACCCGCAAGCTGCCGGAAGACGAATTCTTCGCCGATGCCTTCGTCTACGCGGCGGACGCCGAAACCGCGCCCGCCGTCTGACGGCGGGGCGAGCTTACAGCTCTGGCCAAGCTTGAACTGGGCGAGCTTTACAGCTCGCCTTTGGCTCCCGCTTGCATGATATCGAGCAGCGACTTGCGCACCGCTTCGATGCGGACTTTCAGCGACTCCGGCAGACGCTTTTCCTGCGCCACCGCATCGATGTTGACGTCCATCATCACCAGCCAGCCCTGGCCGCTGGCATCCTCGATGAGGGCGATGCGGCACGGCATGTAGATGGAAAAATCCATATTCACGTCGATCAGGTCCTTGGCCAGAACCGCGTCGCAGAACTGGAAGACGATGATGGTGCGCTGCGGCTTGCCCGTCACCGCCTCTACCTGTTTGGACATCGGAAGCTCCGCCACCAGCTGCAGATTCAGCGCATTGGCGCGCAGACGCATCGATTCCGCCGCCTCGGCGAGGCCGACGCTGCGGTCGATGGCCACCTTGTAAACGCCGCTCTCCGTCGACTGGCTGGCCTTCGCCTGACTGGCCTTGGGCGCCGCGGCCCAGCTGGCGGGCGCGGACAGCATCAACACGCTCAACACAAAACCGATTGCGGCATAGGAAACAGTGCGCATGGAAACACTCCTTTTAAATATTAGAGAAACCTGATAATACACGCGCCCCGGGGCGCGGATCCTGCACAAATGTGCCAGCCTGCTGCTGAGAAAGCGCTACAAGGCTTCCTGCGCACGGCACAGCGCCAGCGCCTTTTGATAATGCTTGCAGGCTTCGCCCGGCTGTCCGCTCTGGGTCTTCAGTTCTGCCATGCGGATATGGCCTTCGGCGCTGGGCGAAATGGCGAGGCTGGCTTCCAGGTAGCTCTGCGCCTTGCCCCACAGTTGCTGCACGCTGCACAGCTGCGCCAGCGCCAGCAGCAGCTGGGCGTCGCGCGGCCGGGCGTGCAGCCATTTTTCCGCCTGCTCGATCTGCCGCCCCGGATTGCTACCGCGCACCTCACCGTACAGCGCCACCAGGCCTTCGTGCCACTCGCGGCCAAGCGCCGCTTCCAGCACGTCGAGTGCGGTGTCATGGCCGCCGCGCTGCATGAAGGCACGGGCTGCAGCCCGCGCCACCAGCGGGTCGACCTTGAAATCAGCCGGAATCCTCTTCCAGTATTCCAGGAGGCCGCGGTCATCTTCGGCTCGGCGCTTGAGATTTTCGGCATAGGCCATGCGGCGGTTCTGGCTGGCAACGCCGGCCTCCAGCGCGTTGCTGCGCATCAGCGCGTCGAGCAGGCGACCGACCTCATCCCACTGCCCCGTCATCTGGCGCGCCTTCAGTTCGAGCCTCAGCAGCGCGGTGTGCTGCGGCGCGATTTCCTTGGCGCGGCTGATCGCCACCAGTGCCGCCGCCGCATCCTTGGCGTCGAGGCAGGCTTCGGCTTCAAACAGCCGGGCGGCCAGTTCGGCGCCGTGTTCGGTGGCCTCCTGCAGATGCCGCTCGCGCTGCTTGACAGCCCGTATTTCCTGCGCAGCGCGGGCGGCAAGCACGCGCGCCAGGCCCAGGCGCGAATCATCGCCCTGCCATTTCCCCAGCGATTGCTCGGCATCCTGATAGCGATATTCGGTATACGCCTTGAGCCCGCCGACAAAGTTTTCGTCACGCTTTTTGGCGGCGCGGCGCTCGCGCTGTTCACGCACGATGCTGGGCAGATTGAGCGTGAGCATGGCCAGTCGCAGCAGCACTATGCCCCCCACCACCAGGCCGACCACGATCAGCACAAAGCTGATGAAGGAGATTTCCATCCGCCACGGCGGATACACCAGCACCACATAACCCGGGTCGTAGCGGCCGGCCATCGCCAGTGCGACGGCCAGCACCGCAATAATGAGCAGCGAAATCAGCCAGCGCATCAGCGATTCCCCTTGGAGGCGTCGAGCGCGGCAAGGCTGGCGTCGATGCCGGGCAATTTCTGGGCGATCTGTAGGCTGGACAGGCGCTGGATCTCCTTGAGCGCGGCGGCGACACCGGCGTCGCGCGTGTTGAAGTAGCGTTTCAACATGGCCGACACCGCATGCAGGTCGGCCTGAAATGCCGCCTGGTCCTGGGCCAGCAGCGCCAGCCGCGCCGACAGCAGGCGCAGGCGCAGATTCTCGCGCAGGAAGTAGGCCTGTTCCGGCGGCAGCAACACCGCTTCGTTGCCCTCGACCCGGCGGATCTGCACCAGGCGCTTGAGCTCGGCCCACAGTTCCTGGCCGATGTCGGTGGTCCGCCCGCCGGTGCGCGGCGCCGGCACCGCCTCGGAAGCCTGCGCACTCGCCAGCGGCCAGCTGGCATGGCGCGCCACCAGCGCCTCGATCCGCGCGCTGACGCCCACTTCGTCGTGCGAGGGCACCGCGCGCAGGTTGGCGAGATCCGCTGCAATGGCCCGGCGCAGCGCCGTGAACTGCGGCTTGTTCAGGCGCTGCAGACGGGTATCGGCGCCTTCCAGCGCAATGATCGCGGCCTTGACGTTGCCTGCCAGTTGCAACTGCTGCGCAGCCGTGAGCAGCACCTGCTCGATCTCGGCCAGCGCCCACTGGTCGCGCCCCTGCGACAGATCCTTGTAGAGCGCCTCCAGCGAAAGCTGCTGCTGCTGCGAGGTGGCCATCTGGCTTTCGATATGGGCGACCTTCTCGCCGATCTGCCGCATCGCATCGTCCGCGTTGCGCGCAAGCAGACGGGTTTCGCTCACCTCCTTGCCGGTTTCGGCGAGCCGGCGCCCAAGCTCGGTCTTCAGATCGCGGATGCGCTCGCGGCTGTCGAACCAGGACCAGGCTGCGGCAGCCAGCGCCAGCGCGGCGAACAGCAGGGCGACCAGCGCCACCGGCGAGATGGGATGGCGCGCGTCTGCCAGAACCGGTGCGACGGCGGGTTGCGGAGCGGGCGTTTCGGGTGTGTCGATCATGGGTTGTTCCTGAACCAGTTAAGCAGGCCTTCCATCAAGCCGGCGTCGCCACCCGGCGTGGCGATCACGCGGCCAATGCCGAAGCGGCGGGCCGCTTCGGCGATTTTCTCATGCGGAGCGAAAAGCGGGGTACGCAACAGCAGGGACGTCCCGGCTTCGCCCAGAAGCGCCGCCAGGTTGTGCAGCGTCTCTGCACTGGTGACGGTCACCGCATCGATCCCGCCCGCCTGCCAGCGCGCCAGCAGCGGCGCGGTATCGGCCTGCGGCCGCACACGCCGGTAGCATTCCATGAAATGCACTTGCGCCCCGCGCGCGGCCAGCGTGTCGGCCAGCAGCGCCCGGCCGCCGACGCCGCGCACGATCACCACCCGCTTGCCCGCCACGTCCTGCAGCTGCGGCAGCGCCAGCAGCGCTTCGCTGTCCTGGCCATCCGGCGTGACGACGCCGCTGACGCCCTGCGCCTGGAGCGTGCGCGCGGTGCCCGGCCCCACCGCAAAAACCCGGATCCCGGCAGGCAGCGCACCGCCGGAACGGATCGCGGCCATGCCGAACTGCGCCGCATTGGGGCTGATGAAAATCGCGATGTCGGCCTCATGCAGCTGCGCCAGCGGCACGCGCAACGCGTCGACCGGCACCGCCTCGATGGCGAGCGCGGGAAACACGAATGCCGCACCGCCCGCTGCGCGGATCGCCTGCACCAGCGCGACCGCCTGCTGGGCCGGCCGCGTGACCAGCACGGTGCGCCCGGCCAGAGACCGGATCACGGCAAAGCGTCGAGGATGGCGCGCGCGCCCTGCGCCAAGAGCTTGTCGGCCAGCGCCTGGCCGACCGCCTCGGGGTCGGTAGCAATGCCTTCGGCACGGTCGTGAATGAAACCGCTGCCGTCCGGGTTCGCCACGAAACCATTCAGCACCAGCCGGCCGGCCTGCAGCACCGCGTGCGCGCCCAGCGGCACCTGGCAGCTGCCGCCCAGCACGCGGCTGACCTGGCGCTCGGCGCGCACGCAGGCGGCGGTCTCGGGATGGTTGAGCGCGACGAGCATGGCGGCCACCTCGGGGTTGCCGGTGCGGATCTCGATGCCGAGCGCGCCCTGGCCGGCAGCGGGGATGCTGTCTTCCACGGAGAGCAGGCTTTTGATGCGCTCGCCGAGGCCGAGCCGCTTGAGGCCGGCGGCGGCGAGCAGGATGCCGTCGAACCGGCCTTCGTCGAGCTTTTTCAGGCGGGTGCCGACGTTGCCGCGCAAGGGCTTCACGCTCAGATGCGGGTAGCGCGCGCGCAACTGCGCTTCGCGGCGCAGACTGGAGGTGCCGACCACGGCACCGGGCGGCAGGTCGGACAGGCGTTCATAGCGATTGGAAACGAAAGCGTCGCGCGGGTCCTCGCGCTCGCCGATCACCGCCAGCTCGAACCCGGGCGGCAGTTCCATCGGCACGTCCTTCATCGAGTGCACCGCGAGGTCGGCCTGGCCCGCTTCCAGCGCCACTTCGAGCTCCTTGACGAACAGGCCCTTGCCGCCGACCTTGGACAGCGTGACGTCGAGGATCTGGTCGCCGCGCGTGGTCATGCCCAGAATGTTGACCGTGCAGCCCGGATGCAGCGCGGAGAGGCGGTCTCGGATATGCTCCGCCTGCCACATGGCAAGGGCACTTTCACGGGAGGCAATGGTCAGGGTGTGCATGGCGGTAAAAATGGACTGTTTGATTGGGCAAAGGATAACGCGACACTCGCGGCCATGACGTGTCCGCATCCACAGGAAGGGACGACTACACTATGATGCGACTGATCGCAGCCTGGGGCCTGATTTTAGCATGGGGCCTGACCCTGCCCGCTGCCGCCCACGCGGCAGCGGGCCTGGTGCATGCGACGAATTTCCGGGCCGACGCGCAGACCGCCGCCAAGCGCCGGGTGCCCATCCTGGTGCTGTTCACCACCCCCAGCTGCCCGTATTGCGAACAGGTCAAGCGCGAATACCTGGTGCCCATGCACAAGGATCGGGCCTACCGCAGCCGCGTCATCATCCGCGAAGTCACCGTCGATGCCACCACCCCGCTGACCGGCTTCGACGGCACGCGCACCACCGAAGGCGCATTTGCCGCCGCCCACAAGGTGTTCATGGTTCCCACCGTGATGATGTTCGACACCCACGGCGCGGCGGCCAGCGAAGCCATCGTCGGCCTGCTGATCCCAGACTTCTACTTCGGCTATCTGGAGGCCGCCATCGAAGAAGGATTGAGCAAGGTGCGCGGCAAATAGACCGCCGCCCATATAGCGCCTGCAAGCAAAGACAGGGGTTGTCGTACTAGAATCCCTGCCATGCTGGGAGCGCCCCGATGAAAACCCTTTTGGCCGACGATCACCCGCTGATGCGCGAAGGGGTGCGCCTGGTGCTGTCGCAGCTTGAGCCGCAGGTCGCGATCATCGACGCCCACGATTACCCCAGCCTGTTTGCGCAGGCCGCCCAGCATGCCGACCTCGATCTGGCGCTGGTCGACCTCAACATGCCCGGCTTCGTCGGCATGCAGGGCATCTCCCAGTTTCGCAACCGCTTCCCGGATATTCCGCTGGTGGTGCTGTCCGCCTCGGAATCAGCGCATGACATTCGCAGCGCGCTGGAAGCCGGCGCGCTCGGCTACATCCCGAAGGCCGCCCCCGCCGCTGCGATGCTGGCCGTGTTGCGGCAGGTGCTGGCGGGCGACACCTATGTGCCGGCCTGTCTGGGCGACAACCATGCCGGCCTGCGCTCGGTCGCCCCAGTCGATTTCGCGGCGCCGCAGCACAGCGGGCTGACCGCCCGCCAGCTCGAAGTGGCCCGCCTGCTGGCGCAAGGCTGCACCAACAAGGCCATCGCCGGCATGCTCGCCATGTCGGAAAGCACCGTCAAGGTGCACATCGCCGCCATCTTTCGCGCCTTTGGCGTCACCAACCGCACCGAAGCCGTGCTCGAGATTCAGCGGCTGATGCAGAAACCGTAATCGCCCCATGAACGTCTTGCGCAACCTGCTCAGCCGGCTGCCGCTGTCCAGCATCCGCAGCCGCATGCTGGTGATCGCGCTGCTGCCCGCCCTGCTGACCGAATTCGGGATGGTGGCCTACTTCACCACGCAAACTCTCGCCACCGCAGAAGACGCGCTGCAGGCGCGCGCCGCCAACGCCGCCCGCCATCTGGCCGATACCCTGCCGTACGCGCTGGTGAGCGGCGACACCGCGCGGCTGGTTGCGCTGCTCAAAACCGAGACCGACAACAGCCAGCTGTCCTATGCCCGCGTAACCGATGCCGGCGGACGGCTGGTCGCCAGTACCGGCGGCAGCCAGCATGCAGCCATCCTGGATGGCCAGTACCGGCAACGCGCCGAGATTCGGTTGCCCGCTGCCGGCCATCGCGGCGAGCCCCTGTTGGCTGCCAGTAACGCACCGTCCAACGACCTGCTGGGGCGCGCGGAAGTCGGCGTATCGCGCAACCAGATCGGCGCCTTCAAGCGCGACGCCCTGATCCATGCCGCGCTGCTGATGCTGGTGGCGCTGGCGCTCACCGGCGCGCTGGCCTGGCGCCTGTCCAACCGGCTGGCCGGGCAGCTGCGCCACATCGGCCAAGTGGTAGGGGGGCTGGCGTGCGACGACCTCACGGTGCGCACGCAGCTGCCGCCGCAAGGCGAGGTCGGCGCGCTTGCCGCCGGCGTGAACAACATGGCGAAGGCGCTGCAGACGCACCGCGGCGAACTGGAAAAACGCATCCGCGAAGCCACCGCCGACCTCGCCGCGAAAAAGAACATGGCCGAACGCGCCAACCAGGCCAAGTCGCGCTTCTTCGCCGCCGCCAGCCACGACCTGCGACAGCCGCTGCATGCGCTGTCGCTGTTCGTCGCCGCGCTGAAGGCGCGCAACCAGCAGCCCGAAGCGCAAACCCTGATCGACAACATCGAGGCCTCGACCGCGGCGATGGAGCTGCTGTTCAATGCGCTGCTCGACATTTCGCGGCTGGATGCCGGCACCATCGAGGCGCGTCCGCTGCATTTTCCGCTGCAGAAGACGCTGCGCGATCTCGACCAGCAGTTCAGCGCGCTGGCCGGGGAAAAGGGTCTGCGGCTGCGCTTTCGCCCATGCAACGTCACGCTCTACAGCGACCCGCTGCTGATCGAGCGCATCCTGGCCAACCTGATCGCCAATGCCATCCGCTATACCGACGACGGCGGCGTGCTGGTGGCCTGCCGCCGCCGCGGCCGCATGGTGCGCTTAAGCGTCATCGACACCGGACGCGGCATCCCGCCCGACCAGCAGGAAAACGTGTTTCACGAATTCGTCCAGCTGCACAATCCGGCACGCGACCGCAGCAAGGGGCTCGGCCTCGGGCTCGCCATCGTGTCGCGCCTGGGGCGCTTGCTGGGACACCGCATCGACCTGCGTTCGCGCCCCGGCCACGGTTCGGTGTTCAGCATCGACGTGCCCTGCGGCGACGCCAGCCTGATCCAGCCGCCCACCCCCACCGGCACGCCGGGACAGACTCCGGGCGACGCGCTGGTGCTGCTGATCGACGACGAAAGCGCGATCCTGCGCGGCATGGCCGAGCTGTTCGACAACTGGAACATCGACCTGGTCACCGCCCACAGCGCCGACGAAGCCGAGCAATGGCTCGACAGCCTCGGCCGCGTGCCCGACGTCATCGTGTCGGACTACCGCCTGCCCGACGACATCGACGGCATCGAGGTCATCGCCCGCCTGCGGCAGAAATTCGGGCGCGAGATTCCCGCCATCCTGGTCACCGGCGACACCGCGCCCGACACCATCCTGCGCATCAGCCGCGCCGGCTTCCCGCTGCTGCACAAACCGCTGCGCCCGGCCAAACTGCGCGCGCTCCTCACCCATTTGATCCAGCAAGCGCGCAGCCCCGCCATGGGATAATGACACTCAGGTGAGGCGTGAGGCGTAAGGGGTAAGGAGCCGGAAATACGGCGTACCTCTTGCCCCTGCCCCCCGACCCCTAACCCCTTACTTCTGACGCCCCACCAAAAAACATGCACATCCACATTCTCGGCATCTGCGGCACCTTCATGGGCGGCATCGCCGCCATCGCCCGCAACGCGGGCCACACCGTCACCGGCTGCGACGCCAACGTCTACCCGCCGATGTCCGACCAGCTACGCGCGCTCGGCATCGATCTGACCGAAGGCTGGGACGCCCGACAGATCAACCTCAAGCCCGACGTCTTCGTCGTCGGCAACGTCGTCACCCGCGGCAACCCGCTGATGGAAGCCATCCTCGAACGCGGCCTCGCCTACACCTCCGGCCCGCAGTGGCTGGCCGACAACGTGTTGCGCGACAAATGGGTTTTGGCCGTTGCTGGCACCCACGGCAAGACGACGACGTCCGCCATGCTGGCATGGATCCTCGACGACGCGCGCCTGCGCCCCGGCTTCCTCGTCGGCGGCATCCCGCAGAATTTCGGCATGTCCGCGCGGCTCACCGACAGCCCCTTCTTCGTCATCGAGGCGGACGAATACGACACCGCCTTCTTCGACAAGCGCTCCAAGTTCGTCCACTACCGCCCGCGCACCGTCATCCTCAACAACCTCGAATACGACCACGCCGACATCTTCCCCGACCTTGCCGCCATCGAAACCCAGTTCCACCACCTGGTGCGCACCGTCCCCGGCAACGGCCTCATCGTGTCCAACGGCGGCGACGTCAGCCTCGACCGCGTGCTCGAACGCGGCTGTTGGACCCCGGTTGAACGTTTCGGCGGAAAGGATGGCTGGACCGCCGGCGAGGTCGATGCCAACGGCCACTTCGACGTCTTCTTCAACAGCGCCCTGCAGGGCCGCGTGAAGTGGAATCTCATCGGCGAGCATAACCGCATGAACGCCCTCGCTTCGATTGCCGCCGCGCGCCACGCCGGCGTTCCCGCCGCCGTCGCGATCGACGCCTTGGGCCGCTTCGAGAACGTCAAACGCCGCATGGAAGTGCGCGGTGCCGTGCACGGCATTACCGTCTACGACGACTTCGCCCACCATCCCACGGCAATTACCACCACCGTCGAAGGCCTGCGGGCGAAGGTCGGCCGCGCACGCATCCTCGCCGTGCTCGAACCGCGCTCCAACACCATGAAGCTCGGCGTCATGAAAGCCGCGCTGCCCGCAAGCCTCGCCGACGCCGACTTCGTCTACTGCTACGGCGCCAACCTCGGCTGGGATGCCACAGAGGCCTTGGCGCCTTTAGGAGAGAAAGCGCGCGTGTTCGACAACATCGACAAGCTGGTCAGCCAGCTGGTGGCAGACGCCCGCCCCGGCGACCACGTGCTGATCATGAGCAACGGGGGGTTTGGGGGCATCCACGCCAAGCTCCTGGATGCGCTGCATCATCACTATCACGAGGACATCGTGCTGACGCCGATGCATCGGTATGGGGGGTATGCGTAAGACGCCTCATTGCGTACATGGACGCAATGACGATGTCGGCGCGGAACGCGCGGCGTTGCGCCGCGCGCCCTCCTCAATACATCTTGTACGGCAAGAACTTTCCGTTCAAAACAATCTTCACCCGATCCCCCTTCGGGTCCTCCACCCGCGAAATATCCATCGAGAAATCGATCGCGCTCATGATGCCATCGCCGAATTCCTCGTGGATCAGCGACTTGATCGTGATGCCGTACACCATGATCAACTCATAGAAACGGTAGATCAGCGGGTCGGTTGGCACGGCGCTGGGCAGGCTGCCCTTGTACGGCACGATCTGCAGTTGATCGACCGCCTCGGCCGGCAGGCCGAGCATTTTGCCGACGGCAGCAGCCTGTTTCTTGTCGAGCGTCATCTGACCGAGCAGTGCGGCGGTTGTCCATTCCTTGCTCTGGCCGACTTTCCTGGCGATGTCGGCCCACTTGAGGCCTTTCTTGTGCTTGGCAGCGAGGATGAGGTCGGTGACTTCGGTGCGGGTCATTGATGGTCCTTAAGCGTTGACGAGATGGATGTGGGGTTTGCCGACGGGCGGCGCGGGGACGAGTTCGGGTTTTCCTGGCCCGGCGGGCTCGAGCAGGTCGTCCGGATCGAACACGCTGGGCGAACTGGGTGCATCGGGCGCATCGCGCAGGCTGCCGAACAGCCTGGAGCGGCTCACCAGGAAATCGACCAGGTGGTTGCGGATCGGGTAGTAGTGCGGCTGCTTGTGGATGGCGCTGCGCTCGCGCGGTCGCGGCAGGGTGTTGTTGACGATCTCGGCGATGCGCGCGTGCGGGCCGTTCGACATCAGCATGATCCTGTCGGACAGCAGGATCGCTTCGTCGACGTCGTGCGTGATCATGAACACGGTCTGCTGCGTCTCGGCACATATCTTCAGCAATTCCTCCTGGATGACGCCGCGCGTGAGTGCGTCTAGCGCGCCGAATGGCTCGTCCATCAGCAGCATTTTCGGCTCGATGGAAAACGCGCGCGCAATCCCCACGCGTTGCTTCATGCCGCCCGACAGCTGCGATGGTTTCTTGTGCTCGGCGCCTTTCAGGCCGACCAGCTCAATGTAGCGCATGGCGTGGTCGCACACCTTCTGCCTGTTCCAGCTCGACCAGCGCGACTTCACTGCGAAAGACACATTTTCCAGCACGGAAAGCCAGGGCATCAGCGCGTGGCTCTGGAAGATGACGCCGCGGTCGAGGCTGGGGCCGGAGACTTCGCGGCCGTCCATGAAGACGTTGCCGGCGCTGGCGACATCAAGCCCGGCAAGGATGTTGAGGATGGTCGACTTGCCGCAGCCGGAATGGCCGGTGACGCAGACGAACTCGCCCTTGTGGATGCGGAAGTTGACGTGGTCGAACACGGTGATCGCGTCATCCCCGGTTGGGCTGGGGTAGGCGCGCGCCAGGTTTTCGACCTGCAGGAAGGGATGGATTGCGGATGATGACATGGGCTTCATTCCTGGTAGGCGACGCGCTTGCTTAGCGCGCCGAAGAGGCTGTCGAGCGCCATGCCAACGACGCCGATCATCAGGATGGCAAACAGCACATTGGTAAGCGACAGTTTGTTCCACTCGTTCCACACGAAGTAGCCGATGCCGGTGCCGCCGACCAGCATTTCGGCGGCGACGATGACCAGCCAGGCGATACCCATGGAGATGCGCATGCCGGTCAATATCGTCGGCGCGGCCGCCGGCAGGATCACCTGAAAGGCTTTTCGCAGCGGATTCACTTCCAGCGTGCGCGAGACGTCAAGCCAGTCGCGGCGCACGTTGGCGACGCCGTGCGCGGTGTTGATCAGCATCGGCCACAGCGAGCAGATGAAGATGACGAAAATGGCCGAGGCCGACGCGTCCTTGATCGTGTATAGCGCGAGCGGCATCCACGCCAGCGGCGAGATCGGTTTCAGCAACTGCACGTAGGGATTGATCGCCTGGTAGAACACGCGCGAGTTGCCGATGGCGAAGCCGAGCGGAATCGCCACCACGGCGGCGAGGAAGAAACCGCCCAGCACGCGCGCCAGCGAATAAGCGAGCTGGATGCCGATGCCCTTGTCGTTGGGGCCGTTGTCGTAGAACGGGTCGGACAGCTTGTCCCACAGCGTCTGCGCCATCGCCGCCGGGGTGGGAAAGCTCGACGCCGAACTGGCCGCCCCGCCGCCCATCAGCGCGGCGTATTCGGGATCGACGTCGGCCGCGGCGCCCCTGGTTTCCGGCAGCGTCGCCAGCTGCCAGACCAGCAGGGTCGCCGCGAACATCCCGAGCGACAACAGGGCAGCTTTCTGGTCGAGTGAGAGTCGTGTCTTCATGTGCGTCTGATGGCGAAGGAGTTGAGGTATTCGGCAGGCTTCGCGGGATCGAACACACGGCCCATGATGGTGTGCTTGGCGTAGTTCGAGGCCGGTGCCTTCAGCCCGATCTCGGCCATGCGGGCACGGGCGTCGGTGGCGCGGAACACTTCCTCGGCCACCATCTGGTAGTTGATGTCGCCTTTGATGTAGTTCCAGCGCTTCAGCTGCGTGAGGATCCACACCGCCATCGACTGCCAGGGGAAGGGATCGAAGTCGACGCGGTCGGGCACGTTCCTCACCTTGCCAAGGCCGTCGGCGAAGCGCCCGGTCATCACCTGTTCCAGCACCGGGATCGGCTGGTTGAGGTAGTTGGCCGGCGCGATGGCCTCGATGATGGCCTTGCGGTTTTCCGGCTTGTGCGCATAGTCGGTGGCGCTGGCGATGGCGCGGAACAGCGCGGCGTAGGTGTTGGGATACTGCTTGTAGAAGCCTTCCTGCACGCCGAAGGCACAGCATGGGTGGCCGTCCCACAAATCGCGCGACAGGGTATGGATGAAGCCGACCTCCTCGTACACCGCACGCTGGTTGAATGGCTCGGGGCCGAGGAAGCCGTCGATGTTGCCGGCACGCAGGTTGGCCACCATGTCGGGCGGCGGCATCATGCGCAGCTCGACGTCCTTGTCCGGATCGAGTCCGTGCTCAGCCAGGTAATAGCGCAGCAGCAGGTTGTGGATCGAGTAGTCGAACGGCAGGCCGAACTTCATGCCCTTCCAGTCCTTGGGGTTGAGCTTGTCCTTGTGCTTGAGATGCAGGGTGATGGCCTGGCCGTTGATGTTCTGGATCGACGCCACGTCGACCGCCTGTCTGGCCGAACCCAGGCCCAGCGACATCGCCAGCGGCATCGGGGAGAGCATGTGCGAAGCGTCGTATTCCTTGTTCTGCACCTTGTCGCGGATCACCGCCCAGCCGGCGGTTTTCTGCAGGGTGACGTTGAGCCCTTCGCGCGCATAGAAGCCCATTGGACCGGCCATGATGATGGGGGTGGCGCAGGTGATGGGAATGAAGCCGATCTTGAGGTCGGTCTTTTCCAGCTTGCCCTTTTCCGCCGCCAGCGCCTTGGCCGCACCCGTCGGGAACAGCGTCGAGATCGCTGCCATCGCCGTGCCGGCGCCGACTGCGCGCAAAAAGTTGCGGCGCAGCTGGTCGTCGGGGAAGAGGCCGCGCATCACCGCCGATTCGACGACGCGCGACACGCGCGCATCCTCGTTCTGCATGTCGGCCTCGTGGTCTGCCTGGCTGTGGTGGCGACCGCAGCTGCAGCCTGCACGGTGCAGTTTGGTATCGGGGTCAAACGGATTGTCAAAGCCGGACATAAGGCACTCCCATCGGGTTGAAAAAACATTCCTCACACGTCCGCATGCACCAACTTCTTCGCGTTACGCCCCGGCCTGGTGCAACTCATCCGATCCGGCCTGCTGCGCGCCCTGCCACCCAATCGCCTGGATTGGCGGGCCTTTGGGGAGTGGCCCTGCATTGCGTCGTATTTCCACTTGGCTTGTATTCAGGAAGCGTGCCAACTCGCCTGAAATTCGCTAATCGGATGTTTTAAAAGAACTCTTGCCGCAAGCACTCATCAGCCACCGAATTGCTGGCCCGCTTCTTGATTACACAGTGTTGACACTTTGTTTCGAGAAGTCCGTTATGACATCTGCCGTATTGCCCGCCGAACGTTTGCAGGACGAGGAACTGCTGGTGATCCGCGAGTCGGCGCGCCTGATGGGCAAGAGCCTGGAGCCCGGCCTGGTGATCCGCGAAATGCTGCACCTGATCTCGGAATTTCTCGGCCTCAACCGTGGGCGCGTGGTACTGCGGCAAGCGGGCGGCAGCGACTATGCGATCCGCTACGCTTACGGCCTGACCGCAGAGGAAATCGGGCGCGGCGTCTATCGCCCGGGAGACGGCGTATCGGGGCGCGTGCTGCAAAGCGGCGAGACGGCGATCGTGCAGGACATCGACGATGACCCGCATTACCTCGCGCGCGCAGTCGAGCGCGACCGTCTGCCGAACGAAACGGTGAGCTTCATCGCGCTGCCGCTGCGGAGTGAAGGCGAGATACTGGGGCTGTTGGGCGTGCACCGCATCCGCGGCCGTACGCGGGCGCTAACCGACGATCTGCGCATCCTCGAAATCATCGCCACGCTGGTGACGCAGATCCTGAAACTCAACGATCGCGTAGCGGAGCAGACCGCGCGGCTGGAACACGAGAACCGCGAACTCAAGTGGGCGCTGGAACGCGGCTCGCCGCAGCAGGCCACGCTCGGCATCGTCGGCGAATCACCCGCCCTGCGCCATGCGCTGCGCCAGATCGAGCAGGTCGCCTCCACCGACGCGACGGTGCTGCTGCTGGGCGAGTCGGGCACCGGCAAGGAACTGTTCGCGCGCGCGCTGCACCTGTCGAGCCCGCGCCGCGACCAGCCGTTCGTCAAGGTGAACTGCGGGGCGATTCCGGAAAACCTGTTCGAGTCGGAATTGTTCGGCTACGAGAAGGGCGCGTTCACCGGCGCCTCCACTGCGCGCGCCGGCTATTTCGAGCAGGCCAGCGGCGGCACCCTGTTCCTCGACGAGATCGGCGAGCTGCCGCTGGCGATGCAGGTCAAGCTGCTCCGGGTGCTGCAGGAAAAAACGCTGCAGCGCGTCGGCAGCCGCCGCGAGACGCCGATCGACGTGGGCATCGTCGCCGCCACAAACCTCGACCTGCAGCAGCAGGCCGCCGCCGGGCGCTTCCGCCTCGACCTGTATTACCGTCTCAACATCATTCCGATCC
>CAMTWC010000062.1:0-13086 GCA_947085345.1 uncultured Gammaproteobacteria bacterium
AGATGGTGCATCCGCGCTCGGTGTTGAAGCCGTCGCCCAGGATCATCATCTGCGTGCCCTGCGGCTCGACCCAGGTGGAACGACGCGCGATTCGCGAATCGGCGATCGGCGCCGGGGCCCGCCAGGTGTATCTGATCGAGGAGCCGATGGCGGCGGCGATCGGCGCCGGCCTGCCGGTGGCCGAGGCGACCGGATCGATGGTGGTCGACATCGGCGGCGGCACCACCGAAGTCGGCGTGATCTCGCTCGGCGGCGTGGTCTACGCCAGCTCGGTGCGCGTCGGCGGCGACCGCATGGACGACGCCATCATCAGCTACATTCGCCGCAACTACGGCATGCTGATCGGCGAGGCGACCGCCGAGCAGATCAAGAAGAAAATGGGCTCGGCCTTCCCCGGCGCCGAAGTGCTGGAAATGGAAGTCAAGGGCCGCAGTCTGACCGAAGGCGTGCCGCGCAGCTTTAGCGTGTCGTCCAACGAAATCCTCGAAGCGCTCACCGAGCCGCTCAACGCCATCGTCAGCGCGGTCAAGCAGGCACTCGAGCAGACCCCGCCCGAACTCGGCGCCGACATTGCCGAAAAGGGCATGGTGCTGACCGGCGGCGGCGCGCTCTTGCGCGACCTCGACCGCCTGCTGATGGAAGAAACCGGCCTGCCGGTGATCGTCGCCGACGATCCGCTGACTTGCGTGGTGCGCGGCTCCGGGCGCGCCCTGGAAGAAATGGACAAGCTGGCGTCGGTGTTCACCAACGAGTGAGCCTGGCACCTCGCCCCATCCGTTTAGCTATGTTCGAACCGCCCCGCATCGTCAGCGGCTTTGTCGCTCATCCTCGCAATAGCCGTGGCTATTGCTGCGGTTCGCTTTGCGCCGCTGGCGCGCGGGTGCGGCTCTCGGCATGGACGCAAACGGATGGGGTGAGGTGCTAGCTGAACTCGGCACTGCGGACGGGGGCAGTTGATGGCAATGCCAGGCCAGCTTATGTTCGCCCGCCGGCTGGGGCCGACCGCCCGCCTGCTGATCTGGCTCCTGGTGGGTTTGTCTTTTGTCGTGCTCGATGCACGCTATCGCGCACTCGACGGCTTGCGCAGCGGATTTTCGCTGCTGCTGCAACCGGTGCGCGAGGCCATGCGTGCGCCCGGCGATATCGCCGCCGAACTCGGCGGTTTCTTCACCCGTCACCGGCTTCTCCAGAAAGAACGCGATGCCCTGCTGGCCGAACGTGCGCGGCTGCTGCTCGGGGTGAGCGCGGCGCAGGATCTGGGCCGCGAAAATGCCGAATTGCGCACCCTGCTGCAGTTGCAGGCCCGCCCCGGCCAGCAGGTGGTGCGGGCCGCCCTGCTGTATCAGGGGCATGACTGGTTTTCCCAGCGCATCACCCTGGATCAGGGCGCCGCAACGGGCTTGCGCGCCGGCCTGCCGGTGGTCGATGCGGACGGACTGGTGGGGCAGGTGAGCCGAGTGTATCCGGGGTCGAGCGATGTCACGCTGGTGAGCAGCCCCGGCCATCTCACGCCGGTGCAGGTCGAGCGCACCGGCCAGCGCGGCCTGGCAGCCGGCGGTGGGCTGGGCCAGTTGGAGTTGCATTATATGCCGGCGCAGACCGACATCCGGGTCGGCGATCGCTTGCTGACCTCGGGCATCGACCGGGTCTATCCGGCCGGCATTCCGGTGGCGCGCGTCAGCCGGGTCTCCCGTTCGCAATCCAGTCCCTACCTGCGGGTGGAATGCGTGCCGCTGGCGGGCCTGGACCGTTCCCGTGCCGTGCTGGTGCTGATTGCCGAACCGCAGGTGGCAAGGCCATGAGCGCGCCTGACCAGATCCACGGCAGCTGGCGCCGTATTCTCGGCACGCTGACCCTGGCCGTGCTGCTGGAGCAAATGCCCTGGACAGGGTGGGCGCTGGCCTTGCGCCCGGATTTCGTGCTGGTCGGCGTCCTCTTCTGGGCCCTGCATCAGCCCGCGCGCATCGGCTTTGCAAGCGCTTTCTTTCTGGGCCTGCTGGCCGATTTTCAGGATGGCGTGGTGTTCGGCCAGCACGCCATCGCCTATGCGGTCGGCGTCTATCTGGTGCTGTTTCTGCGGCTGCGGCTGCTGCAGTTCGATCCGTTCCGCCAGGCCGCACAGCTGTTTCCCATCCTGCTGACGGCGCAGCTGGCGGTGTTGCTGGTGGGCTGGCTGGCCGTCAATCCGCCGACCAGTCTGGCCATGCTGCTGCCGGTTATCAGCGGCACCGTGCTGTGGTATCTGGTGGCAGGCTTTCAGCGGCTGTGGCACGGCAAGGGCCTGCAGGACCGGGCGTGAGGCTGTCGACCCCCCTGAAGAATCTGGACCGCGAGCTGGCCCGTTTTCACGGCCGGCTCAAGGCCGGTTCGGTCTTCGTTGCGCTGCTGGCGACCATCCTGCTGGGGCGCGCGTTTTACCTGCAGATCATGCAGCACGAGCACTACATCGAGCGCGCCGAGAGCAACCGCATTTCGCTGGTGCCCACCGCGCCCCACCGCGGTCTGATCCTGGACCGCAACGGCCGCATCCTGGCGGAGAACTATTCGGCCTACACGCTTGAACTGACGCGGGCGAAGACCCATGACCTTGAGGCCACGCTGGCCGAGGTGGGCAAGCTGATCGAGATCACGCCGGGGCAGTTGCGGCGCTTTCGGCGCCTGCTCGCCGAATCGCACGAGTTCGAGACCGTGCCGCTGAAAAGCAAGCTGACCGACGAGGAGGTGGCGATCCTGGCGGCCAACCGCTATCGCCTGCCGGGTGTGGAGGTGAGGGCGCGGCTGTTCCGCAACTATCAGGCCGGGCCTGGCATGGCGCACGTGGTGGGCTTTATCGGCCGCATCAACGATCGCGATCTGAAACGCCTGCGCGAGAGCAATCTCGAGCAAAATTACAAGGGCAGCGTGCACATCGGCAAGACCGGACTGGAGCAGAGTTACGAAACCCTGCTGCACGGCCGCACCGGCTTCGACCAGATGGAGACCGACGCCAGCGGCCGGGCGGTGCGCATGCTGTCGCGGATACCGCCGGTGCCGGGCAAGGATTTGCGCCTGCATCTCGATGCGGAACTGCAGGCGGTGGCCGAACATGCGTTCGGCGATTATCTGGGCGGGGTGGTGGCGCTCGACCCCAACACCGGCGGCGTGCTGGCGCTGGTGTCCAAGCCGGGATTCGATCCCAACCTGTTCGTCGACGGCATCGACCCGGAGACCTGGAAATCGCTCAACGAATCGCCTGAGCGGCCGATGGTGAACCGCGCGCTGCGCGGCATCTATCCGCCGGGTTCGACGATCAAGCCGCTGATGGCGCTCGCCGGGCTGGAACTGGGCCTGCGCAGGCCGTCGGACAGCATCGTCGACCCCGGGTATTTCTCGCTTCCCAACAGCCGGCACCGCTTTCGCGACTGGAAAGCGGGCGGGCATGGCGTGGTCGACTTGCGGAAATCCATTTCGCAGTCCTGCGACACCTATTACTACAAGCTGGCGGTGGACATGGGCGTCGACCGCATGCACGACTATCTCGCACAGTTCGGCCTGGGCGAAAAAACCGGCATCGACCTCGACGGCGAATCGTCCGGCCTGCTGCCTTCGCGCGAATGGAAGCAGCGTCGCTGGAAACAGCCATGGTATCCCGGCGAGACGGTGATTGCGGGCATCGGTCAGGGCTACCATCTGACCACGCCGCTGCAACTGGCGACTGCGGCCGCCATGCTCGCCAACGGTGGCAAGCGGATCGAACCGCGGCTGGCGCAGGCGATGCGCGAGCCGTTTTCCCAGACCTGGCAGCCGTTGCCAAGCGTGGTGCGCGGGCAGGTGGCGATCACCCCGGCGCACCTCGCCCTGGTGCGCGAAGGCATGATGGACGTGATGCGCCCTGGCGGCACCGCAGCCGCCTCGGCAGCCGGCGCGACGTACACGATCGCCGGCAAGACAGGCACCGCCCAGGTGGTCGGCATCAAGCAGGGCGCGCGTTACGACGCCAGCCGGCTGGCGCGGCAGCATCGCGACCACGCGCTGTTCATCGCCTATGCGCCGGCCGAGAACCCCACCATCGTGGTGGCGGTGATGGTGGAAAACGGTGGCTCGGGCAGCGGCACGGCCGCGCCGATCGCGCGCGCGGTATTCGATTATTACCTGACCGGGAAACGCCCCGGCGCAATGACACTGGAGGCGGAAGATGCCGCGGACTAGCCACTGGATCATGCGCAGGCTGAGCCACCTGGACGGCATTCTGCTGCTCCTCGTGTTCGTGTTGCTGGGCATCAGCCTGGCGGCGGTGGCGAGCGCCTCGGGGCAGAGCCCGGCGCGCATCACCGGCCACCTGATCAACATCGGCCTGGCGCTGGGGGTGATGGTGGTAATCGCCAATGTGCCGCCGCATCTGCTGTCCAAAGTGGGGCCGCCGCTGTATGTGGCAGGGGTGGTGCTGCTGATCGGCGTGGCGCTGTTCGGCGAGGTCCGCAACGGCTCGCGGCGCTGGCTGAACCTGGGCGTCATTGCATTCCAGCCGTCCGAGCTGCTGAAGCTGGCGCTGCCGCTGATTCTGGCCTGGTATTTCCAGCGCAACGAGGCCATGCTGCGCGCCAAGCATTTCCTGGCGGGCGCAGCGCTGCTGCTGCTGCCGTTCCTGCTGATCCTGCGCCAGCCCGATCTCGGGACTGCGCTGATGATCGGCGCCTCGGGCTTCTACCTGCTGTTTTTCGCCGGCCTGCCGTGGAAGATCATCCTCGGCGGCGGCGTACTGGGCGCGGCGAGCCTGCCGGTGGTGTGGGGCCTGATGCACGACTACCAGCAGCGCCGCGTGCTGACCCTGCTCGATCCCGCTGCCGACCCGCTGGGCGCCGGCTATCACATCATTCAATCCACCATCGCGATCGGCTCCGGCGGCCTGTTCGGCAAGGGCTGGATGCAGGGCACGCAAACCCAGCTCGACTTCATTCCCGAGCGGACCACCGACTTCATCTTCGCCGTATTCGGCGAGGAATTCGGGTATGTCGGGGCGATTCTGCTGGTGGGGCTGTATCTGGCCATCGTCGCGCGCGGCCTGGTCATCGCCGCCCGCGCGCCGACCCTGTTCGGGCGGCTGATGGCGGCCACGCTGAGCCTCAATCTGTTCACCTATGTGTTCGTCAACATGGGCATGGTGTCCGGTATCCTCCCCGTGGTGGGGGTGCCGTTGCCGCTGATGAGCTATGGCGGCACCGCGCTCATCACGTTGCTGCTGGGGATCGGCATCCTGATGAGCGTGGCGACGCATCGCCAGCTCAACAAAACCTGACAGGCTAAAATGCGCACATGAATGCAACCCTGATCCTGGGCGCGGCGGCGCTTGGACTGACGCTCGCCGGTTGTGGCAGCACGCCGCCTGCCCTAGCAAAACTCCCCCCTTCCTCCACTGCAAAAGGGGGCGGCTACTACCTCGACGACGGTCCGGAGGCCAGCCCGCCGCCGAACCTCGACGCCATTCCCGACGCGGTGCCGCGCGAGGAGCCGCTGCATCGCTTTGCCAACCGCACCTACGTCGCGCTCGGCAACACCTACACGCCGCAGACCGAGCGCCGTGCCCACAGCCAGGAAGGCCTGGCGTCGTGGTACGGCCGTCGCTTTCACGGCAAGAAGACCGCGTCGGGCGAGCTGTACGACATGTATGCCATGACCGCAGCGCATCCCACCCTGCCGATCCCGAGCTACGCGCGGGTCACCGCGCTCGACAGCGGCAAATCGGTGGTGGTGCGCATCAATGATCGTGGGCCGTTTCATTCGTCCCGCATCATCGACCTGTCCTACACTGCCGCCCACAAGCTGGGCTACCTGGCACGCGGCAGTGCCAAAGTGCGGGTGGAAAGCCTCGATCCCAGCGCCTACGACACGCAGGGCGAAGCGATCGGGGAGGGGGTTTATCTCCAGTTGGGCGCATTTTCGAACGCCGGCAATGCGCAGAAACTGCTCGACCGCCTGACGCGCCAGCTTCAGTTCGATCCCGCCCGCACGCGCCTGGTGCTCAACGGTTCGCTGCACCGCGTGCAGCTCGGGCCGTATTCGAGCGATGACGCGGCGCACGCGGATCGCGAGCGGGTGCGGGAACGTCTCGACCTGAATTCAGTCTTGGTCAGACGCGATTGATTAAAGGGCTAAGGATGAAATGGATAGGGTTTGGGCTGGCGTTGCTGTTTTCCGCGACGGCCTGGGCGGCCCCCAGCGGGATCGCTGCGCGCGCCTGGGTGGTGATCGACCAGGCAAGCGGACAGGAACTGGCTTCGCATCAGGCGGATCTGCCCTTGGCGCCGGCTTCCCTGACGCAGCTGATGACGGCCTATGTGCTGCTGGGCGACATCCGCAGGAACAAGCTGAACCTGGGCGAGACGCTGACCGTGCCGGAGGCCGCCACCCAGGCCGATGGTGCCCGCATCTTCCTCAAGGCGGGCGACCAGGTCAGCGTCGACACGCTGCTGCAGGCGATGCTGGTGCACTCGGCCGTCGATGCGACGCTGACGCTGGTGATGGCGACAGACGGCAGCGAAGCGGCGTTTGTCGAACGCATGAACCGCGAAGCCAGGCGGCTCGGCATGACCCGAACCCGCTTCAGGAACGCGAGTGGGCTGACCGAGCCGGGGCACGAATCGAGCGCGCGCGATCTGGCCCTGCTGGGCCGTGCGCTGGCACGCGACTTTCCTGGCCGGCAGGCATTCTTCATGCAGAAGGAACTGGATTTCAGGGGCATCACGTATTACAACGGCAACCGCCTGTTGTGGCGCGACAGCACGGTGAACGGGTTCAAGGTCGGGCGCACCACCCAGGCCGGCTACAGCATGGCGGCCTCGGCGCAGCGCGGCGACCAGCAGCGCATCGCCGTGGTGCTGGGCGGTCGGTCCGATGCGCAGCGCACCCAGGATGCACTGCGCCTGCTGAATTACGGCTTCGAGAATTTCGACAGCGTGCTGTTGTACCGCGCGCAGCAGCCGGTCAAGGTGGCCAGCCTCTATCGCGGCGCGCGCGCGGCGGTGAGCATGGGCTTCCTGCAGGATTTTTACCTGCTGGTTCCGAGGGGGGCCGCCGCCCGCGTCAAGGCCGAAATCATCACCCGGCAGCCGCTGCTGGCGCCGGTGCGACGGGAGCAGCGCATCGGGACGCTGCGGCTGTCGCTCGACGGCAAGCCGCTTGGCGACTATCCCCTGGTCGCGCTGCACGATGTTTCCGTGGCCGGCATCTTCGGCCGCGGCTGGGATACGATCCGGCTTTTCTTCGGCCAATGAGCGCCTATCTGAACGGCGAATTCCTGCCGCTTGCCGAGGCGAAAATCCCGGTGCTCGACCGCGGTTTCGTCTTCGGCGACGGCGTCTACGAAGTGGTGCCGGTCTATTCGAAAAAGCCGTTCCGCCTCGACGAACACCTGCGCCGCCTGCAGGCCAGCCTCGACGGCATCCGCCTGGACAATCCGCATGAAATGGCCGGGTGGCGTGAACGCATCCTGCAACTGGTCGCGCTGCAGGACTTTGCCGACCAGTCGCTCTACATCCAGGTGACGCGCGGGGTCGCACCGCGCGATCATGCCTTCCCCAAGGGCGTGCCGCCGACCGTCTTCATGTTTGCGCAGCCGCTGGTGACCGCGACCCCGGCGCAGAAAGCCGCCGGCGTCTGCGCCGTCACCGCAGTCGACAACCGCTGGCTGCGCTGCAACATCAAGGCCATCTCGCTCCTGGCCAATATCCTGCTGCGGCAGCAGGCGATCGACGCCGAGTGCGCCGAAACCGTGATGCTGCGCGACGGCTTTTTGACCGAAGGCGCGGCGAGCAACATCTTCGTGGTGAAGGGCGGCGTGCTGATGGCGCCGCCGCCGTCGAACCTGATGCTTACCGGCATCACCTACGACGTGGTGCTGGAACTCGCGGCATCGCACGGCATTCCGCATCAGGTGCGGGCGATTGCCGAGGCCGAGGTGCGTGGCGCCGACGAGCTGTGGATGACCTCGTCCACCAAGGAAGTCATGGCGATCGTGAAGCTCGACGGCGTCCCGGTCGGCGCCGGCGTGCCGGGGCCGCTGGCACAGCGGATGGACGGCCTGTACCAAATCTACAAACAACGGGTGATGCGCGCATGAGCGAAGAAGAGCCGCTGCTGACATTCCCCACCGACTTCCCGATCAAGATCATGGGCGAGCGGCGCGACGATTTCGTGCAGACCATGGTCGAGTTGGTGCTGCGGCACGTGCCCGACTTCAGGGCCGAGACCGTCGAGATGCGGGCGTCGAAGAGCGGCAACTACCTCTCGGTGACCTGCGTGGTGCGTGCCACTTCGAAAGCCCAGCTCGATGCGCTGTATCGCGAGATCACCGCGCATCCCTGGGTGAAGATGGCATTGTGAGCGGAGAGCCTGGAGCGGAGAGCGGAGGGCCGAGAGCCGAGAGCCGAGAGCGGGCTTTGCTGCGGCGGCTGGGGCGGGTCGAGCACGAGGCGACCTGGCGGGCGATGCAGGCTTTCACGGCGCGGCGCACGTCCGCCACGCCGGATGAAATCTGGCTGCTGGAGCATCTGCCGGTCTATACCCAGGGGCAGACCGGCCGTGCCGAGCACCTGATCGCCGCCACCGAGATACCTGTGGTGCCGATCGACCGCGGCGGCCAGATCACCTATCACGGGCCGGGTCAGGTCGTGGCCTATGTGCTGGTCGACCTGCGCCGGCGCGGCTACGGCATCCGCGAACTGGTGAGCCGCATGGAACAGGCGGTGATCGACCTGCTGGCGGCACACCAGATTGCCGCCGCGCGGCTGGCCGGCGCTCCCGGCGTCTATGTCGACGGCGCCAAGATCGCCGCGCTCGGCCTGCGCGTGAAGCACGGCTGCACCTATCACGGCCTGGCGTTCAACGTCGACATGGATCTGGCGCCGTTTGCCGCCATCAATCCCTGCGGCTACCCCGGCATGCGGGTCACGCAATGCCGCGATCTCGGCGTGATGCTGACCTTGCCGCAGGCGGAGCAGGCGCTCGCCCAGGCCTTGCTGGCCGCGATCTATTCTTGACCGATTTAGTCAGTTATTAGTATTCTTTCATCTTCTAATGGAGCCATTCATGAGCACCGACACCCTGCCGACCGACCCCAAACTCCTGATGCGCTCGATCATCCAGCGCATCGCCACTGGTCCCGATCTGTCGAAGGACATCAGCCGCACCGAGGCGCATCTGGGCACCAAGGCCATCATCGACAACGTCATCGACCCGGTGCAGGTCGGCATCTACTTCATCGCCCTGCGCATGAAGCGCGAGACGATGGACGAAAACCGCGGGGTGCTGGACGCGGTGCTCGAAACCACCCGCCGCGTCACCGCGGACGTCGACGAGGTGGTCGACATCGGCGACCCCTACGACGGCTACAACCGCTGTCTGCCGGCCGCGCCCTTCCTGGGCCCGCTGCTGGCCGAATTCGGCGTGCACGTGGTCAGCCACGGTCTCGACAAGGTCGGGCCAAAATACGGCGTCACCGCGCGCCATGTGCTGGAAGCCGCCGGCGTGCCGGTGAATCTGAGCCCCAGCGACGCCGCCGCGCGGCTGGCCGATCCCGCGATCGGCTGGACCTATGTCGACCAGGCGCAATCCAACCCCGGCCTGCACAACCTCACCCCGTTGCGCGCGCAGATGATCAAGCGCCAGGTGCTGACCACGGTGGAAGTGCTGTCCAAGCCGATCGCCGGCAAAAAGCAGACCCATTTCGTCACCGGCTACGTGCACAAGCCCTATCCGCCGGTGTATGCCGACCTCGCGCGCGAAGCCGGGTTCGACACGGCCTGCATCGTGCGCGGCGTCGAGGGTGGGGTGATTCCCTCGCTGCGCCAGCCCGGCAAATACTTCCACTACCACGACCGGGGCGCTGAAATCGAAGCGACCGTCGACCCGGTGGCATTGGGCATCAGCCAGCCGGTGCGCGCGGTGCCGCTGCCCGGCGCGGTCGCGTCCGATGCGGGCGAGGACGAGATCGTCGCCGCTATCGACATCAAGGCCACCGCGCATGCCGCTGCCGAGGCCGGTATCCTGGCGCTGAAGGGCGACCGTGGCGCGACCTACGATTCGCTGGTGCTGGCTGGGTCCATCATCCTGCATCACGTCGGCAAGGCTGCGAGCGTGGCGGACGCCGCCACGCAGATCCGCGCCGTGCTGGATTCCGGCAAGGCCGTGGCAAGGGTCAAGTAATGAGCGAATTCGTTGCCATCGCCGCCGCCGACGAACTCAAGCCCGCGCAGATGAAACGCGTCGTTGTTGACGGCAAGCGTCTGCTGCTGTGCAATGCCAACGGCACCCATTACGTCGTCGACGAAATGTGCAGCCACGAGGACTACTCGCTTTACCTCGGCTGCATCAAGGGCGACAAGATCAAATGCTCGCTGCACGGCAGCTATTTCGATCTCGTCACCGGACAGCCCACCTGCGAACCCGCCGACGAGCCGATCAGAACCTACCCGGTGAAAGTCGAGGCCGGTCAGGTGTGGGTCAAGGCCTGATCATCTCTGCGTCATTCCGGCGAAAGCCGGGATGACCGGATAAGGATTTACTTCCCAAGCAATCCCTGGATCGTCTTCACTATCTCCGGATGATCGAACTCGCGCCCGCCGATGGCGCTGGCGACGATGCGCCCCTGCTTGTCAACCAGGAAGGTCGTCGGCAGCCCCGCCACCTTCCACGCCTGCATGGTGCGGCTCTTGGTGTCGGGCAGAATGGGGAAGGTCAGCGTGGTGTCCAGCTGGCCGGTGAAGGCATCGATGGTGTCGGCGTCCTCGCCCACGTTCACCGCCAGCACGACGAACGGCTTGCCCTTGAACGCCTGCGACAGGCGCTCCATCGACGGCATTTCGCGGCGGCACGGCGGACACCAGGTGGCCCAGAAGTTGATCAGAACGACCTTGCCCTTTAACTGCGCCAGGTCGTGCGTCTTGCCGTCGAGGCCCTTGAGTTTGAGCGCGGGTGCGGGTTTCGGCACCTGCATCGTCAGGCTGTGCGACAGCGGCGGCAGATCCGCGGCGTGCGCCGTCGCCGGGCCGAATGCACAGCAGGCAACCAGCGCCGCACCGAATATGCGATTACGAAGCTTCATCTGCGCACCTCACCTGTTCGAGTTTTCCGGAATGGGTCTTGCCGTTCGCGTGCCACACAAAGGTCAGGTCGAAGCGGCCGCCGCGCGGCACGCCGTAGGCCGTCATGCCCTGGTTCCAGTCGCCCGGCGCAAAGGTCTGCGTATCAGGGATCTGAGCCCAGGTGAAGGCGATGCGCGCCGATTCGGCCACGCCCTGCCGCTTCCAGAGATGTTCCCACGCCACTTTGCTGCGAATGGCGCGCGGCGGCTGGCCCGCCGAAACATAGCGCCAGTTGGCCAGGTTGTGCCGGATCGGCAACTCGCCGATGTTGCGTACCACCGTCATGAAGACGCATTCGCGGGCGTAGCGTTCCGCCGCAGCGGGTGAGAATCCGCGCGCCTGATAAAAGGCGCGCGCCTGGTCCGGGCTGATCTGGGTCAGCCGTACCTGGATGCCCTGTGTTTCGGTCTGCCAGGTAACCAGCCCGGTGTCCGTATCCACGCTGGTGTCGGTGCCGGCAAGGGTCGCAGCACTCCACACTGCCAGCAGGGTCAGGGTCGGTAGGCGCATAGGCTAAAATCCAAAGAGTTGAAATTTCCAACGTTGTTCCGGGCATCATTATGGCAGACCCCATCCAGCACAAAGGCGCCGCCAAGACCGCGCGCATCCCGATCAAGATCGTGCCGCAACCAAGAATGAGGTTGCCGTCGTGGATCCGCGCCAAGTCGCCCAATGTACCGAACGTGGCGCGCCTGAAGGGTATCCTGCGCGAAGCCAGGTTGCACACGGTGTGCGAGGAGGCGTCGTGCCCCAACCTGGGCGAATGCTTCGGCCACGGCACCGCCACCTTCATGATCCTGGGCGACCTGTGCACGCGGCGCTGCCCGTTCTGCGATGTCGGCCACGGCACGCCGCTGCCGCCCGATGTGGACGAGCCGCGCCACCTGGCGGAGACGATCGCGCTGATGGCGCTGAAATACGTGGTGATTACCAGCGTCGACCGCGATGACCTGCGCGACGGCGGCGCCGATCATTTCGCGCAGTGCATCGCGGCGGTGCGCAAGGCCTCGCCGGCCACGCGCATTGAAATTCTTACCCCGGATTTCCGCGGCCGCCTCGACAAGGCATTGGAAAAACTTGGCACCGCACCGCCGGACGTGATGAACCACAACCTCGAAACCGTGCCGCGTTTATATAAAGCGGCACGCCCCGGCGCCGACTATGCGCATTCGCTGAAGCTGCTGAAGGATTTCAAGGCGCGCCACCCCGGCATCCCGACCAAGTCCGGCCTGATGCTGGGCCTGGGCGAGGAGGATGATGAAATCCTGCAGGTGATGCGCGACCTGCGTGCGCACGACGTCGACATGTTGACGCTCGGCCAGTATCTGCAGCCTTCGCAGCATCATCTGCCGGTGCTGCGCTTCGTCACCCCCGAACGCTTTGCGCAGTTCGAGCAGGAAGCGCTGGCGATGGGCTTCAAGCACGCGGCCTGCGGGCCGATGGTGCGGTCGAGCTATCACGCCGACCAGCAGGCTGCGGGCATCGACCGCTAGGCAAGTCGGCGGGGACAGGCCCGGCGGCGCCCTGCCCAGGCCACTGTGGCCAATCCCAGCAGCATCAATCCCAGCATCGACGGCTCCGGCACGGCGGCCGGCCGCGCGGCCAGCTTCTGGCTGGGTGGCGGGGCAAGCGGGTCCAGCGAATGCAGCGGGCTGAACGGTTCGCCGGTTTGCGGCGGTGTCGGCGCATCCGGCGGCGCATCCGGAGGGGAGGGGGGCAAGGTTCCCTCAGGCGCGCCGTGCTGCGGTTGCGGTGTTCCTTGGGGAGCCGCCGGCGCACCCGCTTCGCCGGGCGGCCGGGCTGGCGCTCCGTCGCCTGCGGGCGGGCGGGGCGGACCGGCGTGGGGCTGGGGGGCTGGGCCGGGCGGTTCGTCGGCTGGCGGTGAGCCCGCATGGGACGGCCTGACACCCGGCGGCGAAGCCGGTGCCGGGCCGGCGAGCATCCTGTGGCTCGCCGACGGCATCGACCA
>CAMTWC010000063.1:0-12799 GCA_947085345.1 uncultured Gammaproteobacteria bacterium
CCAGTCACACTCTTTCCCTACACGACGCTCTTCCGATCTCAGGCACCAGTGCACCGAGATGTTGTAGCCGAAGAGCGTCACGTCGGTGCCGGCGCGCGCGATGTCCGAGCCTTCCAGCGGGTGGAAGAATTCGCTGTCGGGCACTTCGCCCTTCATGTTGTACATGAGTTCGTGTTCGTTGATGAACACCGGGTCGTCGCAGCGGATCGCGGACTTCAGCAGGCCGTAGGCCTGCTTCGGGCTGGACGGCGTCACCACGCGCAGGCCGGCGATGCCCATGAAAACCTTCTCCATGCGCGCCGAGTGCTGTGCGCCGAGCTGGTGCGCCGCGCCGCCGGCGGAGCGGAATACGCACGGCGCGGTCAGCTGGCCGCCTGACATGTAGCGCACCTTGGCGGCGGAGTTGAACATCTGGTCCATTGCCAGCCAGGCGAAGTTGACCGACATGATTTCGACGATCGGGCGCACGCCGAGAAAGGAGGCGCCGATCGCCAGGCCGGTGAAGCCGCCCTCGGAGATCGGCGTGTCAATCACGCGCAGCGGGCCGTATTTTTCGTACAGACCCTTGGTGGCCTTATAGGTGCCGCCGGCTACGCCGATGTCCTCGCCCATGCAGATGACCAGCGGGTCACGCGCCATTTCTTCGTCGTGGGCGCGCTGAATCGCTTCCCAGTACATGATGTTTGCCATGCTGTTATTCCTTTAATTCAGTGTCGCGTGAGCGCCAAGGCCATTAAGCGGCCTTGCCCGTGAGCCAGGGCATACGATTTTTCGTGGGCTTCAGCCCACAGACAATCGGAGTCCTGTCATGGGAATAGGGCGGGTAGTGAAAAACGTTCATATCCATGCCCTTGTCAGGCAGCTTTGCCTGTAAGCCAGGGCAATTGGGATTCGCGGTCGGCGAGAACGTATTTTTCGAGGTCTTCGACACGCGGTTCGGGCGACTCCTCGGCGAACTTGACGACTTCGTTCTCGATGTAGGCGTCGGTTTCCTTTTCCAGCGCCTCGTAAGCCTCCATCGTGAGCGCGCCCGCCGTAATCAAACGGTCGCGCAGCATGAGGATGGGATCGCGCTGCTTCCACACTTCTTCTTCCTCGCGCGAGCGGTAGCCGCGCGAGTCGGACATCGAGTGGCCGCGATAGCGGTAGGTCATCAGTTCCAGGAAGAAGGGGCCGTTGCCCGCTCGCACATGGTCCACCGCCTTGCGCGCATGCTCATACACGATGTCGATATCCTGTCCATCGCACTCGTCGGCCGGGATGTTGTAGGCGGCGACGCGCTTGTGCTGGTGGATCACGGCGGTGGAGCGCTCGATCGAGGTGCCGATGCCGTACAGGTTGTTCTCGCACACGAACAGCACCGGCAGCTTCCACAGCGCTGCCATGTTCATGGTTTCGTGGAACACGCCCTGGTTGTTGGCGGCGTCGCCGAGGAAGCAGATGGCGATCTCGTCGCCACCCTTCAGCTGGATCGCCTTGGCGATGCCGGCCGCCAGCGGGAAGGGGCCGCCGACCAGCGCGTAACCGCCCATGAAGCGGTGCGCTGCGTCGAAGATGTGCATCGAGCCGCCGCGGCCCTTGCTGGAGCCGGTTTCCTTGCCGTACAGCTCGGCCATCACTTCCTTGGGGTCGGCACCACACTTGATCGCGTGCACGTGGTCGCGGTAGCCGGTGATCACGTAATCGTGGCCGGGGCGCGCGGCTTCCATCACGCCGTTGCAGCAGGCCTCCTGCCCAGGATAGAGGTGGAGGAAGCCGCCGATCTTGCGTTCGATATAGGCCTGATAGCAGCGCTCCTCAAAACGGCGATGCAACACCATTTCGCGCAGCACGCGTTTCTTGTCTTCAATCTTCATTCGGTTACCCTTGTTGGATGGGGTCGGAAAAATGCGCTGTGAAAAATCAAAAGCACGCAATTATCCGGGAAACCCCGCTAACCATCAAGAAAAACGCCACCCACAAGGATCCGCCATGCTGCCTAAACTCGCTGAAAACAAACAGGAAATCACCGTTAAATCGCTGGAATCGGCCGGCCATGCGCTGCTGCTGCTGCCGCTGTTGAAAGCCCTGCCCGAGATACCCGGTAGCGCCGAACTGAAGGCCGTGATGAAGCGGCGCGACCTGAAGATCGACGCGCTGGGCAAGTCGCCGGTGGCGGTGCAGCTGCCCGGCGGCACGCTCGCGGTCTATGCGATGCTGAAAGCCGACGCCAGCACCTTCGACACCCACGAAGTGGTGCGCCGCGCACTGGCGTTGCTGATGGCCGAGCATCCAAAGACGCTGACGCTGGCCGTATTCGGCGACGCCGCGTTCAAGCCGCGCGCCGCGGAAGCAGCGGTGTACGCCGCGCTGGTCAACGCCGTGCCGCTGCCGTCGCGCAAATCCAAGAGCGATCCAGTCCTTAAATCCGTGCAGATCTTTGGCCACAAGTCCGCCGACGGCTTCGCCCGCGCGCAGGCACTGGCCGAGGGCAACTTCCTCACCCGCAGCCTTACCGTACAGGGACCGGATGAACTCACGCCCGGCGTCTACCGCAAGCGCATCAAGGCGCTGGCCAAGCAGTATGGCTGGACGGTCGAGGAATACGGCTTCGACAAGCTGAAGAAGATGGGCGCCGGTGCATTCTGCGCCGTGGCGCAGGGCTCGCCTGCGAGAGATGCGGCAATCGTGCGCATCAGCTACAAGGGGCCTAAAAAGAGGTCAGGGGTCAGGGGGCAGGGATCAGGGAAAACCGTGGCCTTCGTCGGCAAGGGCATCTGTTTCGACACCGGCGGCCACAACCTCAAGCCCGCCAAGTACATGCAGGGCATGCACGAGGACATGAACGGGTCGGCGGTGGTGCTCGGCATTCTGGCCGCCGCGTCGAAACTCAAGCTGCCGGTCGCGCTGGAAGGCTGGGTTGCGCTCGCCGAAAACCACATCAGCCCGCAGGCCTACCGGCAGAACGAAGTGGTGACGGCGCTCAACGGCATCACCATCGAGGTCGTCCACACCGACGCCGAAGGCCGCATGGTACTGGCCGACACGCTGACGCTGGCCGCTCGTGCCAAGCCCGATCTCATCACCGACTTCGCCACGCTCACCGGCTCCATGCACTACGCGCTGGGCAGCCGCATGTCCGGCGTGTTTGCCTCCTCCAGCGCAATTGCGCACCAGGCCTCGCGGGCCGCCATATCAAGTGGTGAGCGCATCGTCGTCTTCCCCTATCCCGAGGACTACGACAGCAGCCTCGACTCGACGGTGGCCGACGTCAAGCAGTGCAGCATGGAAGGCGAAGCCGACCACATCCTCGCCACCCGCTTCCTGTCGCGCTTCGTCGGCGACACGCCATGGCTGCACATGGACCTGTCGGCGCACAGCTGCAAGGGCGGGCTCGGCGCGGTGATGAGCGATGCCAACGGCTTCGGCGTGGCGTGGGGGATGGCGTTGCTGGAGGGGTTGAAGGGCTAGTGGCGCGCCATTTTCTTATTTCTTCCGAAGAATGTCTCCGGCCCAGCTCAATGCGGCCGAAACCGTAGGAAACCCGATGGTGCTGGTGAGGAGGACGATGGCATGGTAAACCTCCTCGGCGGTTGCCCCGTTTTCGATCGCTCTTCTGATATGGCTGTGAGCGGCACCCTCGGAATGGATCGCTATAGCCGCGGCGAGCTGGATCAGGTTCGCCGTTTTCTCATCGAGCGGCCCCTGTCTTTTCAGAACCTTGCCGAGATCTTCAACCGCGTCGATAAACGCCTGGTGTGCTTTTTTCTCGCACAGATAATGCTCGGGAAGTTTTTCCTTGGACATAAGATTCTCCAAATTCGGCTCCTGGGAATTTCACTGTAGCTAACCCCCAACCTGAATCCGTAAGAAATGTCCGGAATGAAAACCACCCGCTGACCATGACGTCGAATCCTGCCAGCTCTGCTATCGAGCCGCTCTACGCTGACGACACCCTGCTGGTGCTCGACAAGCCCAGCGGTCTCCTGGCCGTTCCGGGGCGCGGCGCAGACAAGCAGGATTGCCTCGCCGCGCGGGTGCAGGCGCGCTATCCCGACGCCCTGATCGTGCACCGCCTGGACATGGCCACTTCCGGACTGATGGTGATGGCGCGCGGCGCGGCGGCGCAGCGCGCACTCTCCAGGGCCTTCGCCGTGCGCGCGGTGAAAAAGCGCTACATCGCGGTCGTGGCCGGCCGGCTGGAATCGCCGCCGCAAGGCTGGGGCGTCATCGACCTGCCCATCATCGTCGACTGGCCCAACCGCCCCCTGCGGATCGTCGATCCGATTCGCGGCAAGCCGAGTGTCACCCGTTGGCGCGTGCTGGGAAACGACGAAACCGGCCTGCGCACCCGCATCGAACTTGAACCCGTCACCGGCCGTTCGCACCAGTTGCGCGTCCACCTGCGCGAACTGGGCCACCCGATCCTGGGCGACGCGTTATATGCGCCGCCGGATGTGCAGGTCCTGTCCGGGCGGCTGCTATTGCATGCCTGGTCGCTGGGCTTGGCGCATCCGCTGAGCGGGGAGGCGCTTGCGTTCGAGCACCCGGCGCCGTTCTGATCGACGCTTCAAAGGCCCCTATTCTGCCTGGCATATCCATCTGCTGACCGCTTCCTATAATCAGAGCCTGGCGGGTGTGTGGAGGGGTCGGACATGGCCAAATGGATATTCGAACCGGGGCACTCTGCCGCGGAATTCGCGGTGCGGCACATGATGGTTTCGCAGATGCGGGGCCTATTCAAGAATGTGCACGGCCGCATCGACTTCGACCCGGACAATCCCGCGGACAGCGCCGCCGCCGAGGCCGGGATCGATGCGGCAGGTATCTGGACGGGGGACGATGCGCGCGATGCGCACTTGCGCGGCCCGGATTTCCTGAATGTGGAAAAGTACCCGCTCATTACGTTCAGCAGCCGCAAGATTCGCTGCGTGGGTGAAGCCGATTTCATTTTTTCGGGCGAGCTCAGCCTGCGCGGCGTGACTCGCCCGGTTGACCTGGAGGCCCGCTTTCTGGGCCGTTGGCAATGCCCTTACTGGGAGGGCGGCAAGGACCTCGGGCCGGTGAGCCGCATCGGCTTCACTGCGACCACCACCATCAATCGCCATGACTTCGGCGTGAATTGGAATGCGCCCATGGACCAGGGCGGCGTGGTCGTCGGGGAGACGGTAGCGATCACTTTGGATATCGAGGCGATCCTCGAGTCTGATATGAACCTAAAAATCTCAGTTGACGGTGTGCAAACTGCTTGAAACTCAGGCAGGCTGTGGGATTCATAACCATTGAAGGAGTCACCCGATGGGTGAGTCGAAAAAGAAGCTGGCGAAGCGCGAAGAAATGCTTTTGTCGTGCGCGGGAGTGCAGACGATGGCGGGTCGGGTACAGGTACGCTGGGATACCGAAAGCGCGGCCACGCCGATGGGACAACTGGCCTATTTCATCGAGTTTCTCACCTTGACTGGACTGTGGTCGCGCTGGCTGGAAAGCTGTCCGCTGAGTTACACCAGCCCCAATGCGCCGAGCAAGGCAGACGTGCTGGGTACCTGGATGCTCTCGGTGCTGTCGGGCCACAAGCGCTACTCGCACGTAACAGCCATACGCTGCGACGGCGTCAATCCCGGCCTGCTCGGCATGAACAAGGTCATCTCCGAGGATGCCTTGCGCAATGCCTTGAAACGCATTCCTGAAACTGAAGGCACGGCCTGGCTGGACGCACACTTGTCCGATAGCATTACCCGGCTGCTCGACGCGCCCTGGATACTCGATACCGACACCACCGTCAAACCACTGTACGGGCATCAGGAAGGAGCGGTCATCTCCTATAACCCGAGAAAGCCAGGTCGTCCGTCGCACAGCTACCACACCTACCTCATGGCCAACACCCGCCTGGTGCTGGGTGTCGAAGTCCGTGCCGGTAACGAGCACACGGCCCGGCACACCCAACCCGGACTGTTGCAGATTCTCGACGACTTGCCCCCAGGCAAGAAACCGAAGCTGGTGCGTGGTGACAGCGCCTTTGGCAACGACCCGCTGATGACCGCACTGGAGGAACGCAGCCAACCCTACCTGTTCAAGCTCAAGCTCTCGAAGAACGTCAAGCGCCACATCGGCAGCCTGTTCCGCCAATCGGGCTGGACGGACGCCGGCCAAGGCTGGGAGGGAAAGAATGGGGAGCTCGCGCTCACCGGATGGAAAACGAAACGCCTGGTCATCGTGATACGCCGACCGCTCACAGGCGAAATTATGATGTCCGGGGAGAATGATGGCCAGCAACTGCTGGCCTTTATCGAGGCGGATAAAAAGGCTGGCAAGGGCATTACCGGCTATGAATATGCCGTGCTGGTGACCAACACGGACTACGAAATTCTCGGTCTGGGCCAGCTCTACCGGGATCGGGCCGATGCCGAGAACGCCTTCGATGAGTTGAAGAACCAGTGGGGCTGGGGCGGCTTCACCACCCACGACCTGCACCGCTGCGAGCTGGCTGCTCGGGCGGTGGCGCTGGTTTATAACTGGTGGAGTCTCTTTGTTCGCCTGGCTCATCCCCAAGCTCGACGCGAGGCCATCACCAGCCGACCTTGGTTGATGTCCTCTGTGGGGCGCAGGACGGAACATGCGGGCCAAACGACGATTACGCTGACCGGTTTGCACGCTCATTTCGAGAAGGCGCGGGCAGCGTTGATGCGCGTATCTGTCTTGCTTCAGGGCTGGGTTACTGAAGCTACGGAGCAGTTGAATTCGTCCACGGTCTGGAGCCTCGTCTGCGACCATCTCAAGCATGTCCTCACCGGAATTGCTCCGCCTTCAGCGCAGCGACTGCTCCAAAATTATGCGAGCGGATTTGGGTAACTGCGGTTTTTAGGATGAACCGGGTTGCCGTGGCGGCCTGATTTACGACACCTGGCCGTTACGCCGTGAACGCGCCGTCAAACAAGCCGCCTGCCCGTGCCGCGCCGCCGGCATGGCGGACGCTGCCCGCGGCCATCTGGGCGCTGGGGTTCGGCTCCTTGTTGATGGACACCTCCTCGGAGCTGATCCACAGCCTCTTGCCCGTCTTCCTGGTCAGCGTCCTCGGGGCGTCGGTGGTCACCGTCGGCCTCATCGAGGGGGTGGCCGAAGCCACCGCCGCCGTGATGAAGGTCTTCTCGGGCGCGCTCAGCGATTACCTCGGCCGCCGCAAGTTCCTGATGATTCTCGGGTATGGACTCGCGGCGTTCACCAAACCGGTTTTCCCGCTGGCCACGTCGGTCGGCTGGGTGTTCGCAGCGCGCTTCGTCGACCGCGTCGGCAAGGGCATCCGCGGCGCGCCGCGTGACGCGCTGGTGGCCGACATTACGCCGCCACAGCTGCGCGGCGCGGCCTACGGGCTGCGCCAGGCGCTCGATTCGGCGGGGGCGCTGCTCGGCCCGCTGCTGGCGGTGGCGTTCATGATGGCGTTCGCCAACGACATCCGGGCGGTGATGTGGGTCGCCGTGGTACCGGCCTTCCTCGCGGTGGCCGTGCTGATGGTCTATGTGCGCGAGCCCGAGCGGGAGAAGGGTGACCCCGTAGCCGGGGCGACGCTCACCCTCGCCGAGGTCAGGCGCCTGCCATTGGGGTACTGGTTCGTCGTGCTGTTCGGCGCGGTTTTCACGCTGGCGCGCTTCAGCGATGCCTTTCTGGTGCTGCGCGCCCAGGACGTCGGCCTCGACCTCGGCTACGTGCCGCTGGTGATGATCGTGATGAACGTCTTTTATGCGGGGGCCGCCTACCCTGCCGGGGCCGCCGCCGACCACATGAGCCAGCGCACCCTGCTGCTCATCGGGCTGGCGCTGCTGATCGCAGCGGACGGCGTGCTGGCCTTCGCCGCATCGCCGCTGATGGCGTTTTCCGGCGCCGCGCTGTGGGGTTTGCACATGGCCTTCACGCAAGGTCTGCTGTCGAAACTGGTCGCGGACACCGCGCCCGCAGCACTGCGCGGCACGGCCTTCGGGATATTCAATTTCGTCAGCGGCGGCGCGCTGCTGCTGGCGAGCGTGATTGCGGGCGCGCTATGGAGCGCTTTCGGGGCGCCGGCCACGTTTCTGGCCGGCGCGGCCTTCGCCACCGTGGCGGCCATCGGCCTGCTCGCCCGCAGGCCGCACACGGCGTCACGGCTGTGATCAGGGAATGCCTTGCCGGCAGGTTCGGATTCCGGCATCTGGTGGTGATGGCGGGCTGGCGCGCAAAGTATGCGGCCGCGCCCTCACCACCACTTTTTCGCTGCTAGTGAATTTCCAGCTTCTTGGCCATGCTGGACGCTTTCTTGGGCAGGGTCAGATGCAGCAGGCCGTCAGCGTAGGTGGCGTCTGCGTTTTTCTCTTCGATTTCAAGCGGCAGCTGGATGGTGCGGCTGACCTTGCCGTACCAGCGTTCGTTGCACCACTCCTTGGCACCGGAGGCCATTTTTTCCTGCTTGCATTCGGCGTTGAGGGTGAGTTGATTGCCCGAAATGCTGATGTCGATATCCTCCTTCTTCACCCCGGGGAGTTCCGCTGTGACCAGGTAGGCGTTGTCCATCTCCTGAACCTCTAGTGGAATGGTCGGTTCGCCCAGGGGCCGCAACATGGTCCGAAACGTTGTCGGCATGAAGTCGCGCACCATACTTTCGAACGGATCCATCCGCGTCAAATTGAATGGATCAAAACGAGCAAGATTTGCCATGATGATTCTCCTGACAATGGAATAAAACAACAGAAGTAGGCAGGATGCCTACTTCAATCAGTATGGTTCGGGGTGCGGAATTTTCAAGGAAGGAATGATGGTTCCGGATCCCGGGGATGAACTGCATGCAGGGGGCCGCGAACACTGCGCGACGAAAGCGGGGCAGCCTGGGCTGCCCCCATTATTTTATGGCCTGATTTTATGGCCTGGCTGTTTGGCCGCGCGCGGTTCAGGCCGCCCTGGCCATGGGCATGGTCTTGAACAGCTTGCGCAACTGGTCGCGCAGTTCCGGCGTATCTCGCTCGCGGTGCACCGAGACAGCATGCTGGACAGCGGCCTCCATAAGCTCGGCTTCGCTGTCTGCGGACATCATGAGCGTGCAGTTCATCTCGCTCGGGTATTCTCTGCAATCGATGTATTTGCGTTCCATAAAAACCTCCTATCATTCACCCGATTGCCCCGGCCCGATTCGACCGGAAGCCGCTAAGGCAAATAGTCCTTTTATAGTCCAGCAATCCGCAGCGGTCAGCTTCGAACCCATCTCCGGGACGTCAAGAAACCTTCAAACAGGGACAAGCCGATGGACAACCAGACCCGCAAGTACAAGCTCGATTGATACACGGCAAATGGCGCGACCAGGGGCCAGGTGAATGCTGCATGCGAGGGTCGATGATGTCCGTGCGCTCATGCCGCCGCCGCTCAGGCCGAACAGCACCATGGTCATGATGACCATGTCCGTGGGGTCGAGCCGGGCCGCAAACAGGCTGAGGACGAAGCGCCGCTCCCAGACCCTGATGTCCGCGGCATAGATATCGCTGCGCAGGTCGTCCCGAACCAGCAGCATACGGATCACCGCGGCTGCAGCCAGCAGGCCGGCCCAGAGCCAAAGCCAGGTTGGCGGAATCGAGTCCGCGAACAAAGGCCATGATCGGGAGCAGCACGACGTAGCTGATCATGCTGGTCCGGGACTGGGAATAAATCAGGTTTACCGTTTCGGCGCCGAAGAACTGCTTCTTGTCCACACCCGGCTGGGTGCGGAATTTCAGTGTTTCAACGCGTTTGTTGTCCAGGTCGAACCCGCTCATGACATCCTTGAAACCATGCACTGTTTGAAAAATAACCGAAGCGGGGCAACGTGCCTTTGCCAGGATGCATGGTAAAGGGTAAATGGAATGGATACACGCGGCCCTTCCCGGCGCGGCGAATTGCCGCTTCAGCGCGTCTTCAGCACCGCGGCCCGGGGCACCACCAGCCGCACATAATCGAGCGCTTCGTAGTTGCGGATTTGCGTCGGGCCGGCGGGAGCCACGTCGACGTAGGCGGGGAAATCCTCGGCCGCGAGCCCGCGCCTGCCGGCATAGGTATCGCAGACATGCACCGGGATGCCGTCGTCGCGGCTGAGGCTCTCCGCAATCTGGTGGATCGCCTCGTTGCCGGCGCGCTTTCCGGTCTGCAGGGCAAACATTTCCTGGCCGTGCGTCACCAGCGCCATCGGCAGGCCGGGGTGGCGCGCCTTGAGGCGTTGCGCGGCCTGCTTCACCCAGGGCAGCGCCACCTCCAGCGCGCCCGGGTCGCGGTCGACGATTTCAAACACCACCCCGGCGGGGGCCACCGGGCGCGCCAGCAGCTCGTCCAGGGTGAACGATGCGGCGACGGCCGGGCTGGCCAGGACAAGAACCCCGATCCAGAAGGTCAGCAAACGGTTGAGCACGCGATACATGGTGTTCGGAATTAAAGCGGACCTCTGTTGCGGCGGCAAGCACGGGGGGATGTGTTCCGTGGCCCCTGGTTTCAGTATGTTTGTTTACCCCTCGCCGAGGTCGGCGAGGAACAAGCCCAGATCGATTTCCAGTTTCTGCAATTCCCACCATGCTTCGGTATGCGTGGAATCCAGCAGCAACGCGCGCCTGAATCCGTGGACGGCCTCGTTGACCTGTTCCAGCTTCAGATTGGCCCAGCCCCAGGCCATCCAAGCCTGAGGGGTGTCGGGTTCCTGATGTGTCCAGTCGTGGGAGAGGTGCAGCAGGCCGCGCCAGTTCTGTTTTGCGTCCAGGTCACAGGCGAGAAGAAAATACCCGCTGTCGCGGGTGGCGCTTTCCCAGAAGGTGGTTTTGCCCGTGAGGGGCTGCGGGGGAATCCTGCTTAATTGCTTCATCCAGCCGATCGGCACGGCAAAATGAAAGTCGCCCCCCGAACCAGACTTGTACGTCAGGATGCCCAGAAGCCGGCCCGTGCTGTCGAACGGCCCGCCGCCGCTGGCACCGGGGTCGAAATGGGCGGATGCCTGGCTGACCCGTCCACCATCGCAGGCGCATGAGAACAAGCCTTTTACCCCGTCTTTGCTGACGGCGAAGCTGCCGCCTGGGAAACCGACCGCGAACACATCGAGCCCGACTTTGACGTCTCCCGGTTCGGCCATCCGGGGGACCTCGCCCGGGTAACCGGGAACCCTGAGGAAACACAGGTCACGTACTCGTCCCCGGCTTCCATCGTGGCCGGCCAGGCTTCCGTGCCCGACACCTGGATCGTGCGGGCATTGCGCACCACATGGAAATTGGTAATGTCCCGTTGCGGCCCGATCGTCACCCCGGAACCCAAGTTCCCTGACGCCATCCAGGCAAACCACGCCGACCTTGAGTCCCCAGCTTGACCAGTCCGGCCTGGCTTCCCCTTTCGGGCTGGCAGGCGCTGCGGGCGCGATCAGCGAAAACAGCAGCAGGGCGGAGCCGGCCCCCCGCCACTGCCAGCCGCTTTCAAATTTTCCGGCAAACCGCTTCACGAACTCCCCCTCCATCAGGGTATCGATATTCCAATTTATAGCCCGGCCTCAGCGACCTCATCTTGCCGGATTTTCCGGTCCGTGATTTCGGACATGAAATACCCATGATCGAGTGTTTGACCTGCCCTAAAGTGAGCTATCTAGAAACTACGAATACTTTAGTAAATTAGTCTGGTTTAAGAGTGGGCCAGATGTATTTGGGTTTCGCCCGGCTGGAGATTCACCTTCGTGGCGGACCACGTCATGCATGGCCATGCGTCTGCATGTTTCGTTCAATAACCCCACGGCTTCAGGCCCCCACGAAGCCTTCAAGGCGCAGTAACACGCACGTCATATAGCGCAGTTAAATTCCCGTCACTACGCCGTCGCGCGCCAGACGTTGCACTTCAGCCTTGAATCCGCCTGCATCAGGTAGGCGGGCGGTTCTGGCAATCCTGAGCTTGCTTACACGTGGGGAAAAAATGTCACTCGCAAACATGAAAATCGGATCCCGGATGGGCTTGGGGTTCGGCCTGGTTTTGGTGTTGACGCTGCTGGTGGCCGTGCTCGGCCTGACGCGCATGTCGCAGATACAGGACCACCTCGATGATGTCGCCGGCGACCGCATGACCAAGCTCAAGCTGGTCGGCACCATGCGCGACGCCATGCAGACGGGCGCAATCGCGATTCGCAACCTTGTCCTGCTGACCGATGAGGCAGACATGGCCGCAGAGACCCAGCGCATTCTCGAACAACGGAAAATCTACGCCGAGACGAGCAAAAAACTGGCGGAAGTGGCGACGAGCGCAGCGGAAAAGTCGTTGCTCGCCAGAATTGCCGATGCGCGCGCGAAGACTGAGCCTGTGCTCGACAAGGCGATGGAATTTGCGATGGGTAACCCTATCGCGGCGACCCAGGTGCTCGTCGATGAGGCGCGCCCAGCACAGAGCCAGTGGCTCAAGTCGCTGGAAGCCTTGGTTGCGTTCCAGGAGAAGGGAATCGCCACGGCGGTGGAGGACGCCGATTCCGCTTACGCCAGTGCGCGCTCGCTCATGCTTTCCATGGCAGCCCTGGCGCTGGCATTGGGCGGGATCATCGCCTGGTGGATCACCCGCTCAATCGCCACCCCGATCAATCAGGCCGTGAAGGTCGCCCAGACCGTAGCCGCCGGCGACCTGTCCAGCCGCATCGAAGTCGAATCCGGCGATGAGTTCGGTCAATTGCAACAGGCGCTCAAAGACATGAACGACAGCCTGGCCAACATCGTCGGCCAGGTGCGCACCGGTACCGATACCATTGCGCACGCCACGCGCGAGATTGCCAGCGGCAACCTCGACCTGTCGTCCCGCACCGAAGAGCAGGCCGCCAGCCTGGAAGAAA
>CAMTWC010000064.1:0-95550 GCA_947085345.1 uncultured Gammaproteobacteria bacterium
CGCGAGTGCTGGCAGCCGCTTTGCAGCCATTTTTGCCGCTTGCTCGTTGTCCATGGAACGACCATGGACGCCTCCCAAGCGACAAAACTGACTCGCAAATCGCCTCGCCATCATCTCGCGTCCTAATGAATTATCTGGGTTCAAAACAAAACCGCCCTGCACTATAGCGCGCAGGGCGGTCAGGGGTGAAGCCCAAGGCCTTGAAGTCCCGTATTCGTTATTCCGGCGGACGCCGGAATCCAGGTGAATCAAAGCGCTGGACCCCGGCATCCGCCGGGGTGACGATTGGAGAAGCGCTTTTAGGCGATCAGCGGTACGATCAGCAAGGCCACGATATTGATGATCTTGATCAGCGGGTTGACGGCCGGGCCGGCGGTGTCCTTGTAGGGATCGCCCACGGTGTCGCCGGTGACAGCGGCCTTGTGCGCGTCAGAGCCCTTGCCGCCGTAGTTGCCTTCCTCGATGTATTTCTTGGCGTTGTCCCATGCACCGCCGCCGGTGGTCATCGAGATGGCGACGAAGATGCCGGTGATGATGGTGCCGACCAGCACGCCGCCCAGGGCCTGGGGGCCGAGGGTGAGGCCGACGATGACGGGCACCGCAACCGGCAGCAGCGAGGGCACGATCATTTCCTTGATCGCGGCCTTGGTCAGCATGTCGACGCAGGTGCCGTATTCGGGCTTGCCGGTGCCTTCCATGATGCCGGGAATTTCCTTGAACTGGCGGCGCACTTCCACCACCACCGAACCAGCGGCGCGGCCGACCGCTTCCATGCCCATCGCGCCGAACAGGTAGGGCACCATGCCGCCGATGAAGAGGCCGATGATGACCATGTGGTTGGACAGGTCGAAGCTCAGCGCGGGACCGCCCTGCGTGGTCAGCGCATGGGTATAGTCGGCGAACAGCACCAGCGCGGCGAGGCCGGCCGAGCCGATGGCGTAGCCCTTGGTGACGGCCTTGGTGGTGTTGCCGACGGCGTCGAGCGGATCGGTGATATTGCGGATGCTGTCGGGAAGCCCGGCCATTTCGGCGATGCCGCCGGCGTTGTCGGTGATCGGGCCGTAGGCGTCGAGCGCGACGATGATGCCGGCCATCGACAGCATGGAGGTGGCGGCAATCGCGATGCCGTAGAGGCCGGCCAGTTCATAGGCGCCCCAGATGGCGGCGCAGACGGCCAGCACCGGCGCGGCGGTGGACTTCATCGACACGCCCAGGCCGGCGATCACGTTGGTGCCGTGGCCGGTGGTGGAGGCCTGCGCGATGTGGCGCACCGGGCTGAACTCGGTTGCGGTGTAGTACTCGGTGATCCACACCATGGCGGCGGTCAAGGCCAAACCGATCAGGGTGGCGAAGTACAGGTTCAACGAGGTGACCAGTTCGCCGTCGATCATCACGCCCTCGCCCATCATCCAGTTGGTGATGGGATAGAAGGCAATCGCGGCCAGCACGCCCGACACGATGAGGCCGCGGTACAACGCGTTCATGATCTTGCCGCCCTCGCGCGCCTTGACGAAGTAGGTGCCGACGATGGAGGCGATGATGGAGAAGCCGCCCAGCACCAGCGGATAGATCACCGCTTCGGGGGAACCGCTGATCAACAGGCCGCCCAAGAGCATGGTGGCGATGATGGTCACGGCGTAGGTCTCGAACAGGTCGGCGGCCATGCCGGCGCAGTCGCCCACGTTGTCGCCGACGTTGTCGGCGATCACGGCGGGGTTGCGCGGGTCGTCCTCGGGGATGCCGGCTTCGACCTTGCCCACCAGGTCGGCGCCAACGTCGGCGCCCTTGGTGAAGATGCCGCCGCCGAGTCGGGCGAAGATGGAAATCAACGAACCGCCGAAGGCGAGGCCCACCAGTGCGTGCGTCGCTTCTTCGGTGCTGGTACCGAGCATCAGGGTGAGCACGGCGTAGTAGCCGGCCACGCCGAGCAGGCCCAGGCCCACCACCAGCATGCCGGTGATGGCGCCGCCCTTGAAGGCGACATTGAGGGCGGCGTTGAGGCCATCCTTGGCCGCTTCGGCAGTGCGCACGTTGGCGCGCACCGAGACGTTCATGCCGATGTAACCGGTCAGCCCGGAGAGAACGGCGCCGAGCGCGAAGCCGACTGCGGTTTGCCAGCCGAGGGAAAGGAAAATTGCGATCAGCAGAATCACGCCGACAATGCCGATGGTGGTGTATTGCCGGTTCAGATAGGCGGAAGCGCCTTCCTGCACAGCCGCCGCGATTTCGCGCATGCGATCGTTGCCGGTCGGCAAGCCCAGAATCCATTTGATCGACACGATCCCGTAGAGCAGTGCGAGCACCGCCGCCACGATGGCAAACAGCAAACCTTCATTCATGATCTTGATCTCCTCTAAACCAAAAAAAAACGGCAGCTTGCGCCACCGTTCCCTCACTACTTCCTGCCCATTGCCAGGCCGCCTTCAAACCGCGTGCCCTGCTCGAACCCGAAAATCCGGTCGAGCTCCAGTTCCCGGATGAGTTGATCGACCGCCCCCTGCCCATGCTCGCGCTGCACCTCGGACAAGATCAGCTTGGCCGAATTGCCGTTGTAGAAGCCGCCGAAGTCGGCTTGGACTTTTAGCAGATGTTTGGCGCGATCGAGGGTCATGTTTGTGGGTGAGGCGTGAGGGGTTAGGCGTGAGGCGCATACCGTGGCAACGCTGGCTTTGCTCCTCTCCCTTTCCCCCCCTCCTCACCGCCTATCATATCTTGAACGCCGCCAGCTTCTTCGCCACCGCCACGTTCTTCAGCGTCACGTACACCGGCAGGCCGTCCTTGTATTTCGGATAGTCCTCGCCCTGGATCAGCGGCGTCAGATAGCGCTTGCACTTGGGCGTGATGCCAAAGCCGTCCTGGGTGATGAAGTCGCGCGGCATGAACTTCTCGACGTTGGCGACGTCCTTCAGGTCGGCCATGCCGATCTTGTACTTGTACGGCGAATCCGACAGGCGATCGACCGTCGGCATCACCGAGTTGTGGCCCTTGACCGCGAGTTCGACGGCCTTCTTGCCGAGTTCGTACGCCTGCTTGACGTCGGTCTTCGAGGCGATGTGGCGCGCGGCGCGCTGCAGGTAGTCGGCGACGGCCCAGTGGAACTTGTGGCCGAGCGCGTCCTTGATCATGTTGGCGACCACCGGTGCGGCGCCGCCCAGTTGCGCGTGGCCGAAGGCGTCGCGCGTGCCCTGCTCGGCGAGGAACTTGCCGTCCGGGTAATGGCAGCCTTCGGACACGACGACGGTACAGTAGCCGTGCTCCTTCACCAGCTTGTCGACGCGGGCGAGGAATTTCTTCTGGTCGAACTCGATTTCCGGGAACAGGATGACGACCGGAATGCCGTGGTCCTCGACCAGGCCACCGGCGGCGGCGATCCAGCCGGCATGGCGGCCCATGACCACAATCACGAACACCTTGGTCGAGGTCTTGGCCATCGAGCGCACGTCGTAGCTGGCTTCCAGCGTGGACACGGCGATGTACTTGGCGACCGAGCCGAAGCCAGGACAGCAGTCGGTGATCGGCAGGTCGTTGTCGACCGTCTTCGGCACATGGATGGCCTGGATCGGGTAGCCCATCTGCTCGGACAACTGGCTGACCTTGAAGCAGGTGTCGGCCGAATCGCCGCCGCCGTTGTAGAAGAAATAGCCGATGTTGTGCGCCTTGAAGACTTCGATCAGGCGTTCGTATTCGCGCTTGTTGGCCTCCAGCGATTTGAGCTTGAAGCGGCAGGAACCGAAGGCACCCGACGGCGTGTTGCGCAGCGCGGCAATCGCGGCGGCGGATTCCTTGCTGGTGTCGATCAGGTCTTCGGTCAGCGCGCCGATGATGCCGTTTCGGCCGGCGTAAACCTTGCCGATGGTGTCCTTGTGCTTGCGCGCGGTCTCGATCACGCCGCAGGCCGAGGCGTTGATGACGGCGGTAACGCCGCCGGACTGGGCGTAGAAGGCGTTCATTTTTTTCGCCATGGTGCTGTCTCCTTGGTGTTTGCTATGAAGTGCTTTTCAAAAACCATAAAGCCAGCACGTGGCCGGCTTCGAAAATCAACTGTTGCCGGACGCATTGCCCTCGGCCAGGCGGCGTGCTTCCTCGTCGGCCTGCATTTTCAGCAACGTGGTCACGCAGTCTCCGATATCGTCGTACTCCTCGCGGCCCGTCGCGAAACGGTCGCGGATACGCCAGAAGAACATGCTGCGATAGCGCGAGTCGCCGGTTTTCGACAGCACGAAGTGACAGCCGTGCTCGTTCCAGTAAAAGCCCGGGCACAGCGCCAGTTCGCGGTCGTCGATGTGCAGGCGGATTTCGGTCTCGACATCCTGGATCTCGACTTCCCTGCCGTAGCGCTCCTTCACCGCGCCGGAAACGATCCAGCGTTCGGTGTCGGTCAGCGGAGCGATCTTCGCCGGCATCGCGTCCTCAGCCGAGCGCCTTGAAGATGGCATCGCGGATTTCCTCGACCTTGCCGATGCCGGGGATCTTCACGTACTTGGGTGCACCCGCTTCGCCGCGCGCGGCCCAGTCGCCGTAGTACTTCACCAGCGGCTCGGTCTGCGCATGATAGACGTCAAGGCGCTTCTTCACGGTTTCTTCGTGGTCGTCGTCGCGCTGGATCAGGTCTTCGCCGGTGACGTCGTCCTTGCCGGCCACCTTGGGCGGGTTGAACACGACGTGGTAGGTGCGGCCCGACGCCACGTGCACGCGGCGGCCCGACATGCGCTTGACGATCTCTTCATCGGCGACGTCGATCTCGACCACGTAGTCGATCGGCACGCCGGCGGCCTTCATCGCCTCGGCCTGCGGAATGGTGCGCGGGAAGCCGTCGAACAGGTAGCCGTCCTTGCAGTCGGGCTCCTGAAGGCGAGCCTTCACCATGCCGATGATGATGTCGTCGGAAACCAGGCCGCCCGCGTCCATGATGGCCTTGGCCTTCATGCCCAGCTCGGTGCCGGCCTTGATCTGCGCGCGCAGCATGTCGCCGGTGGAAATCTGCGGGATGCCGTATTTTTCCTTGATGTAATTGGCCTGAGTGCCCTTGCCGGCGCCAGGGCCGCCCAACAAAATCAAACGCATTGCATGTCTCCCTTAGATTATGGATGTGCCAAACTGCGTTAGCCTAAGGCAAGCTTCGCTTGCGCAACACTTAAAAAATTTTATTGGTGGATTCAAGCGGCTGCTATGCAGCCCAAAGCTCCCGCTCTCCGCTCTCGACTCTCAGCCCTGCGCCCCAAACAGACTTCGCACCCGCGCCAAATCCTCTGGCGTATCGACCCCCGGGGCGGGCGCCATGGGCGTGATGCCGAGGCTGATGCGGTGGCCGTGCCACAGCACGCGCAGCTGTTCCAGCATCTCATAGCGCTCCAGCGGCGAGCTGGCGAGGCTGGCATAGGTGCGCAGGAAGCCGGCGCGGTAGGCATACAGGCCGATGTGGCGCAGCGCGCCGAGTTCGTGCGGCATTGCCTGCTGCGCCGCAAAGGCATCGCGCGGCCACGGGATCGGCGCGCGGCTGAAATACAGCGCATAGCCGGCTTCGTCGGCCACCACCTTGACGACGTTGGGATTGATGAAATCGGCGTGGTCGTGGATCGGATGCGCCAGCGTGGCCATCACCGCATCGTCGTGCAGCACCAGCTGGCGCGCAGCCTCGCGGATCAGCGCCGGGTCGATCAAGGGCTCGTCTCCCTGCACGTTCACCACCAGCGTGTCGTCGGGCCAGCCCAGGGTTTCGGCCACCTCGACCAGGCGTTCGGTGCCGGACTGGTGGTCGGGCGAGGTCATCAGGGCCTGATGGCCGGCGGCCTCGACCGCCTGCTGCACGCGCACGTCGTCGGTGGCGATCACCACCGATTCGGCGCCTGCCTGCAGGGCGCGTTCCAGCACATGCAGCACCATGGGGCGTCCACCGATGTCGGCCAGCGGCTTGCCCGGCAGGCGGCTGGACGCGTAGCGCGCTGGAATGACGACGCGGAATTGCACGGCTACTTCTGGCCGTGGATTTCGTCGGAATTCAGCGCGCGCGCCTCTTCCGGCAGCATCACCGGAATGTCGTCGCGGATGGGATAGGCCAGGCGGCAGGCCCGGCACACCAGTTCGGCCGCGGGTTTTTTCCATTCGAGCGGGCCTTTGCAGACCGGGCAGACGAGGATTTCAAGTAGCTTTGGGTTCATTGATCAGGGTTCCGTAGTTCGTGGGTTCGCTCGCTGTTTCGGGCTGTTGTGACTTGCTTTGATAAAGATGGATGTCGGCGACCGACAGCAGCGTCTCCAGGTCGTGGCCGTCGCGCGGAGCATGGCTGACCCCAAGGCTTACCGCCATCGTCAGGCCGTTGCTCTGGCTCCAGGCATCGGTGCGCGCCTCGATGCGCCCGAAAATCCGGGCAATCTCCGCATCGTTGCGCTGCGGCAGGAGGGCGACGAACTCGTCGCCGCCCCAGCGCCCGCACACGCCCATTTCGGCAGACTCGCTGAAGATCTGCGCAAACTCGGCCAGCACGCGGTCGCCCACGCCATGGCCGTAACGGTCGTTGACCGTCTTGAACTGGTTGAGGTCGGCAAACAGAACGGTGACGGGAACATCCGGATTCGAGCGGTCGAAGATATTGTCGGCCGCGGCCAGCAGGCCGTGGCGGTTGAGCAGCCCGGTCAGCGTATCGAAGCGGCTGCGGTAATCGAGCTGGAAGCGCTGCCCCTCGATGCGCCCCATCAGGATGTAGGCGTACAGGGCCAGGGTGATCCAGAACACGCCGAAAAACACATCGCCCGCGCTGACTTCGAACCCGCCCATCCGATAGCGCAGGGCGAAGGAAATCGCCATGCCGAGGAAGGCGCCGCCGAGCACCTCGCCAAACAGGCGCATGCCGTAACGCATGCCGTTGCCGAGCAGCACCATCAGGAAAGCCAGTGCCGACGGCGGGATCGGATTGGGATCGTGTATCACGCACAGGGTGACGATCAGCAGATCGGCAAACATGGCGCTGCGGATTTTCAGCAGGGTGACGCCCTGCAGCGCCTGCAGGAAGAACCAGGTGTTGAACAGGAAATAAACGCCGAGCGCGATCAGCAGGTGTTCGATGCTGAACAGCACCGGGGGCACGGTATCGAGCGTGGAAAAATAGATGAGCGCCAGCGCAAAGAACAGATAGCGGGTGAAAAACTGGGTGACGATTTCGGAGCGATCGGGCACCCAGAAGCCGCTGTCGGCGGATTCGGCTTCCCAGCGGCAGGGATGACGGCGGTCGCCCCAATCAGAATGATGCATTCCCATTCGTTCCCTCCTTCGATGCGCACGCCCTGATTATTACTGTTTGAGTCGTGCGTCCAACCAGTGAATGAATCCGGCTTCCGGGGCGACGTCCAATTCCACTGCCCACCAGTCTGCTCCTGCGAACCCGAGGCATTTTACCGCGTCTTTTTCAGTCATCAGCACCGCGCCGTCGGCCGGCAGGTCCTGCGGCTGGAATACATGGTGGTCGGCGAAGGCGCGCGGGCTGAAGCGGACGCCCTGCGCCTGCAGCATGTCGAAGAATCCCTGCGGGCGGCCGATGCCGGTGACGGCGAGCCAGTCGCGCGGCGGCAGATCGGTGAGCGCCGTTTTTTCACGCGGCGCGCGCAGACGGTACGCCTGCCCTACTGTGAAGCCGGCACGCCAGGCGCGATCGATTGTCGGCGGTGGCGCCGGCCCGCGCACCACCTGGATCACCGCGTCCACGCTGCGCAAGCGGCGCACGGGTTCGCGCAGCGGTCCGGCCGGCAGCGGCCAGCCGTTGCCCAGCCCGCTTGCCGCATCGACCACCGCCAATTCGATGTCGCGCTGCAGGCGGTAATGCTGCAGACCGTCGTCGGACACGATCACGTCCACCCCGGGATGGCGCGCCAGCAGCGTGCGCACGGCCGCCACCCGGTCGCGTCCGATCACCACCGGGGCGCCCGTTTTCAACTGGATCAGCAGCGGCTCGTCGCCCACCTCCGCCGGCGGGCTGTCGGGCCGCACTTCGACGCAGCCGCGCGCGACGCCGCCATAGCCGCGGCTGACCACGCCCGGACGATAGCCCTGGGCGCGCAGGCGATTCACCAGCCAGATCACCAGCGGGGTCTTGCCGCTGCCGCCGGCGGTGATGTTGCCGACCATGACCACCGGCACGCCCACTGCAACGGAGTCCAGCCAGCCGCGCCGATACGCCAGGCGGCGCAGCCCGGACACGGCAGCAAACAAGAGCGCCAGCGGCGAGAGCAGCAGCGTGAGCACGCTGGTGCGCGCCCACAGGTTTTGCAGGGACAACATGGTCGCGCCCGCTTAAGGCGCGGTTTGGGTCGCGAAGGTAATGCGGGCGAGCCCGACCCGGCGCGCCGCTTCCATCACGTTCACCACCGACTGATGCGTGGCCCGTGCATCGGCATTGATCACCACCACCGGCTCGGTCTGGTCGCCGGCGGCCTGTTTGAGCGCGGTGGCCAGCTCGTCGACCGAGGCGTCGCCGATGGCGGTGCTGTCGATCTGGTAGCGGCCGTTTTCGGCCACCGCCACTTCGATCTGCTTCGGCTGGGTCGGTGTCTGCTCGGCGCTGCTGGTGGGCAGGTTGATCTTGAGTTCGGCAAAGCGCGCGTAGGTGGTCGTCACGGCGAGAAAAATCACGATGACGAGCAGGATGTCGATGAACGGAATCAGGTTGATTTCCGGATAGTCTTCGCGGCGGCCTCTTCTGAAATTCATGGCTGGATTATTTCCGGTCGCCGTGGACGATTTCCACCAGCTTGATCGCCTGCTGTTCCATGTCGACCACCAGCGATTCGACCTTGGCGCGGAAGAATCGATAGAAAATCATTGCCGGGATCGCCACGATCAGGCCGAATGCAGTGTTGTACAAGGCGATCGAAATGCCATGCGCCAGCTGGCCGGGATTGGTGCCGGTGGACGTTTGCGCACCGAAGATTTCGATCATGCCGATGACCGTGCCCAGCAGGCCGAGCAGCGGCGCCATGCTGGCAATGGTGCCGAGCGAGGTGAGAAAGCGGTCGAGCTCATGGGTGACGGCGCGCCCGGATTCCTCGATCGATTCCTTCATCACTTCGCGCGAGTTGTGGGCATTCTTCAATGCGGTCGCGAAAATCCGCCCCATCGGTGAACCGTCGGTCAGATGCGTGATGAGATCCTGGGTGACGCCTCGTTCCTGATAGGTCTTGATGGTTTCGAGCAGGAGATTGGCAGGGGCCACTTCCCGGGTGCGCAAGCTGTAGGCGCGTTCGATGATGATGGCCACGGCGACGACTGACGCCAGAATCAACGGCCAGATCGGCCAACCGGCCGCCTCAATAATGGCTAGCACTGGATACCACTCCCAATAAAACAACAGACGAAATGTAGCGCCCGCGCGCTGGTTTCGGCAAGCATCAATTGCCCAAGCGGCTTTTTTATTGGGCTTGCAGAGTTCTCCACAATTGATGTGGATAAGTCTGTGAGAAACTGCCTGCCAGAGTCCCTAAACACCCGTCCACAAAGGGAAAAGCATTTTGGCTTAAAAAGTAACCAAAACATTTTACCAATTAAAATCATAGAGTTACAAAATCATAACCAAGGTCAATAGGGTTTCGAAATTTTTTTGTGAAAATCTCGTGACTGTGCATGAACCCTGCCGGGCGTGAACCCGTTATCCTGCACGCCATGGATTTCATGGACGACTTTTCCGAGCCCACACCCGGCCTGCCGGTACTCACGGTGAGCGAGCTCAACCGCATGGCGCGCCGCGCGCTGGAATCGCAATTGCCGCTCCTGTGGGTGGAGGGCGAAGTCTCCAACTTCATGCGTGCCGCGTCCGGCCACTGGTATTTTTCCCTCAAGGACGCCACCGCGCAGGTGCGCTGCGTGATGTTTCGCGGGCGCAACCAGTTCGCCGACTTCACCCCGGTCAACGGCGACCACGTGGAAATCCGCGCCCTGCCCTCGCTGTACGAAGCGCGCGGCGAATTCCAGCTGGGCGCCGAAGCGATCCGCCGCGCCGGCGCCGGACGGCTGTACGAAGCCTTCCTCAAGCTGAAGACCAAGCTCAAAGCCGAGGGTCTGTTCGACCCGGCGAAGAAGCGCGGCCTGCCGCGCTTTCCGCGCTGCCTCGGCATCGTCACCTCACCGCAGGCGGCGGCGCTGCACGACGTGCTGACCGCGCTGGCGCGCCGCATGCCGGGCCTGCCGGTGATCCTCTACCCCACCCCGGTGCAGGGCGCAGGCGCCGGCGCGCAGATCGCCGCGGCCATTCGCACGGCCGGCGAGCGCGCCGAATGCGACGTGCTGCTGGTGTGCCGCGGCGGCGGCTCGCTGGAGGATCTGTGGGCGTTCAACGACGAGGCGGTGGCACGGGCGATTGCCGCCAGCCCGGTGCCGGTGGTGAGCGGGGTCGGGCACGAAACCGATTTCACCCTGGCCGACTTCGCCGCCGACCTGCGCGCGCCGACGCCGACGGCGGCGGCCGAACTCGCCAGCCCGCTGCGGCAGGAACTGCTGCAGCAGCTGGCCCATCTGGCGCGCCGGCTACACCACCACCTTGCGCGCAAACAGCAGACAGAAATGCAGCGCCTGGATTACCTGGCGCGCCGCCTGGTCCACCCGGCCGAGCAGCTGCGCCGCCGGCAGGCCGAACTGAACCAGCTGGCGCAGCGCCTGCGCCACGCCAGCGGCATTCGCCTGACGACCGAACACCTGCGCATCGCGCGGCTGAATCAGCGGCTGGTGACGCCGCGCCACGTCATCCAGCGCGAACAGCAGCGGCTGGACGCACTGGGCATGCGCGCCCGCCACGCGGTCGAGGGCGGTTTCGGGCAACGCCAGCTCACCCTGGCACGCTTCTCCAGCAGCCTCGCCCACCTCAATCCGAAAGGCGTGCTGGCGCGCGGCTACAGCATCATCCAGTTGGAAGACGGTGCGGTGGTGCAGGACGCCGCGGCACTTAAGGCGGGCGACAAGGTCGGCATCCGCTTCCACCGCGGTCAGGCGCGCGCCAGGGTCGAATCGACCAGCAAGGATTAAGCCCCCGTCATTGAGCGAAGCGAAGCAATCCAGAAATGTGCGTTTAATTAAAACGCTGGATTGCTTCGCTTCGCTCAATGACGAGCCTAAGCCATCAAATGACGCGCCACGAGCGTCGTCGCCTGCGCTTCCAGATCGTCCGCCAGACTATCCAGCACCACCGCATCGGGCCACGAGCGCAGCCAGGTGAGCTGGCGTTTGGCGAGCTGGCGGGTGGCGGCGATGCCCTGCTCGCGCAGCGCCTTCAGATCAATATCGCCGTCAAGATAGGCCCACGCCTGACGGTAGCCGACCGCGCGCATGGCGGGCAGCTCGGGCTTGAGCGCATAGGTCCGGCGCAGGGTCTGCACTTCGCCGATCAGGCCTTCCGCGAGCATGGCGTCGAAGCGCGCGGCGATGCGCTGATGCAGCACCGCGCGGTCGGAGGGGGTGAGCGCAAGCTGCAGCACGCGGTAGGGCAATTCGGATTGCGCCCTGTCGAGCAGCGCCGACATCGGCATGCCGGTGAGCCGGAAAATTTCCAGCGCGCGGCCGATGCGTTGGGAGTCGTTCGGCGCCAGCCGCGCGGCGGTCGCCGGGTCGACCGCCGCCAACTCGGCGTGCAGCGCGGGCCAGCCGCTCGCAGCCGCCTCCGCCTCCAGCTGCTGCCGCAGTGCCGCATCGGCGCGCGGCAGGTCGTCCAGCCCCTGCAACAGCGCGCGGAAATACAGCATGGTGCCGCCGACCAGCAGCGGCACCCTGCCGCGCGCGACGATGTTGGCCATCAGGCGGCGCGCGTCGTCACAGAACGCCGCCGCCGAATAGGCTTCGGTGGGGTCGCGGATATCCAGCAGATGATGCGGCGCACGGGCGAGCGTAGCGGCGTCGGGCTTGGCGCTGCCGATGTCCATGCCGCGATACACCAGCGCCGAATCGACGCTGATGATTTCGAGCGGAAAGCGCTCGACCAGGCTGACCGCCAGCGCGGTCTTGCCCGAGGCGGTCGGGCCCATCAGAAAGATGGCGGGGGGAAGGCTGGGGACGGACATGGGGGGCGATTATCCCCCAGCTTGGGGTGGCAGCCGTGACGGCCGCCTCAGTCAGCCGATTTTCCGTGCGTGTGAATTCAGGTGACGGTCTCGCCTGGAATCGTTTTTGATTCAGCGACAAGCCGGGTATTTTTGGACAAGACGCTCGACATCGCATCCGCTTCGATGGGTCGACTGACCCAATACCCCTGGGCTGAATCGCATCCCATGGCCTTGATGACGTCGAACTGTTCTCCGCTTTCTATCCCCTCGGCGACCGTTTCCTTTTCGAGGGCTCGGGCCAGCGCAATCACGGCACGTACGATGGTTGCGTCCTGCTTCTGTCCGAGTCCATCCACAAAGGTTTTGTCGATCTTGATGGTGTTTGCCGGAATGCGCTTGAGATAGCTTAACGATGAATAGCCCGTACCAAAATCGTCGATCGCAATCCTCACGCCCAGCTCGGATAACTTCTCCAGGATTTTCAAGCTTTCTTCCGGATTGAGCATGGCCGCGCTCTCCGTGATTTCCAGCTCGAGGCGCGCAGCCTCCAACCCCGTTTCACGCAGTACGACCGTCACTTTTTCCAGCAGGTGAGGATCCTGAAACTGGTGGGTAGACAGATTCACGGCCACCCGCAAATCCAGCCCGGACGACACCCACTGTTTCAATTGCAGGCAGGCTGTGCGCAATACCCATTGCCCAAGTTGAATGATCAAACCCGAATCTTCAGCTGCCTGAATAAACGCGGCCGGCGCACGCAACTGTCCATCCGGCATGACCCAGCGCACCAAGGCCTCGACCGCGATGATCCTGCCGCTCCGCATGTCCACAATGGGTTGGTAGACCAAGCGGAATGCCTCGCGTTGCAAGGCATCGCGCAGCTCATGTTCCAGGTCCAGTCGCTCGCGTACCCGCAAACCCATCTGATCGGTGTAAACGGTATAGGCATTGCGCCCGAGGCGCTTGGATTCGTACATCGCCGTGTCGGCGTGCTTCAGCAGCGTTTCGATGTCGTCCCCATGTTCGGGATACATGGCGATGCCGATCGATGGGGTCATGCGCAAGGCGCGCCCACTGACCTCGAACGGGATACTGAATGCGTCCAGTATTCGATGGGCGATCAATAGCGCCCCCGTCTCATTGCTGCCGGGCAAAACCAGCAGGAACTCATCCCCGCCAAACCGCCCCAGGATGTCCCCATGACCCAGCAATGGCTGAATTCGCTGTGCTACCTTGACCAGGAGAGTGTCACCCGTTGCGTGTCCCAGGACATCGTTGATGCCCTTGAAGCGATCCAGATCAAGGAAAAGAATTGAAAATGGGATCTTGCCTGCGCGAGAAACGGAAATATTCGCATCCAGAATTCCATTCAGGCAACCCCGATTGGGCAAGCCTGTGAGCGCATCGCGCTGGGCCTGCTCAATCAGTTCGTTGCTGTGAAACCGCTCGCGTTTTGTAACGCGATAGGCGATCACGACAAAAACCCCGAAGAACACCAGGAAGCTGACAAAAATTGGGGCGTTGTGCCGCCACCAGCGCGCAGTCACATAGGAAGCCGGCACCGAGACATAGGCATACAAATCCAGCCCCGACAGCTTGGTAAATGCACCAATCCGCTGTTTGTCTCCCGTCACCCAAGGCGAGCTGCCCGAGAAATAGCCCTCGGTCATACCCGGATTCGCCTTGATGATGCGCGCAACCGGGCCGGGCGATAGCCGTCCGTACGTGGCATTGGCGTCCGCCACCGGAAAGCGGGCCTGCTGATAGCCATTGGCCCGTAACAATCCGACGTAGCTGGTGGAGGGGACTGGAAGCTGGTGCAGGAACGTGCCTTCCTTTTCCAGCGGCACGGCGGCCTGGACCAGAAGTTTTGGCTTGCCGTCTCGGTCCCTCAGCACGTGGCGAACGGTAAAACGCCACCGCTTGATGGCCTTCCCGAATTCCGGTGGTCCCACTGTGTAAGGCGCCGGGCTCGCCATATCAGCGAGCAGTTGCCTGATATAAGGGGGGTCCAACCGGAAATCGGGAATCGGCTCGCCCGGCTTGACCGCCGTGTTGAGCAGCATTTCGCCATCCGGCGCGAATACGGCGACAGCACGGACCTGTGGATGTCTGTTTTGAAATGTAGCCAGATAAGGCCGCATGGTTTCCGGGCTGGCGTATAGCTCGGGCCGGTCGAGCAATTCGGCCAATGGGGCCAAACCATTGCCCAATTCATCGAAAAACGCCTGCGAGGCCGAAGCGAGGAAGCCGGAGAACGTCAAAAGGTTGTCGTGGGCATCCCGCTTTTCGCGTTGCCAGCCGTACACCCCATAGGAGAACAGCGCGACGGTGCCAACCATAAAAAAAGTCAGCAATGCGTTACGGAGCAACCGCGAAAAAGCCGCAACCTCAGGCAAACGCATTCGAGTCCAATAGTGGGATGGATGATGCGTCAACGACAAAGACGGAAAATTCTTTAGAAACAAACGCATTCTCGAAAACAGCCCGGGACCTTGATCCGGAAGAGCAGCGTCCACGCTGCCGGCTTCCCGGCATGGCGTAGCGAAACAATCAGGGTCTAGCAGCCCTGAACAAGTCGTCACCCCGGCGAAAGCCGGGGTCCAGATGCTTGATTTCACTGGACTCCGGCTTTCGCCGGAATGACAAATGTGGACTTGTTAAGGGCTTCCCTAGTGTCGCGAACCAGAAATACGAAACATAAAACGGCGTCTTTTTCCGCATGGCGGCGTTGCTCGTCGTTGCCATAGACCGAACTATGTCGCCTCCTCGCGCCTTGCCCTGCGTAAAAATCCATCCGTTTTATCTTCTTCCCCTATTTCTGATTCACGACACTAGACTGTAAAAATGTGGGGGATCAAAGAACCCCTTGTTCGCTTATCCCTACCGGAGAGAGGCATCCCATGAACATCGACACACTCAAGTCCGTGGCGAACGCCATCGTTGCGCAGCAGAAGGGCGTTCTGGCGGCAGACGAAAGCAACGCCACCATCAAGAAGCGCTTCGATTCGATCCAGGTCGAATCCACCGAGGAGAGCCGCCGGCGCTACCGCGAAATCCTGTTCACCACCGCCGGCATCGAGCGCACGGTCGGCGGCGTCATCCTGTACGACGAAACCCTGCGCCAGCGCACCCGCGACGGCGTTCCCTTCCCCCAATTGCTGTCGAGCCGGGGCATCGTTCCCGGCATCAAGGTCGACCAGGGCGCCAAGGCGCTGGCGCTCCACCCCGGCGACAAGGTGACCGAAGGGCTCGACGGCCTGCGCGAGCGGCTCGCCGAATACAAACAGCTGGGCGCGCAGTTCGCCAAGTGGCGGGCGGTGATCGAGATCGACGAGCGCGATATCCCGTCGCCGTTCGGCATCCACGCCAATGCCCACGCGCTGTCGCGCTATGCCGCGCTGTGCCAGGAAGCCGGGCTGGTGCCGATCGTGGAACCGGAAGTGCTGATGGACGGCGCCCACGGCATCGAGCGCTGCGAAGCGGTGACGGCGCAGGTGCTGCAGGCGGTATTCGCCGAACTGGACGCACACCGCGTGCTGTTCGAGGGCATGCTGCTGAAGCCGAACATGGTGATTGCCGGCAAGAAGTGTCCGCGCCAGGCCGGCGTGCAGGAAGTGGCCGAGGCCACGCTGCGTTGCCTGAGGCGCTACGTGCCGGCGGCGGTGCCTGGGATTGTGTTCCTGTCCGGTGGGCAGAGCGCCGAGGACGCCACCGACCACCTCAACGCCATGAACGCGATGGGCGCGCAGCCGTGGCAGGTCAGCTTCTCGTATGGGCGGGCCTTGCAGGCGCCGGTGCTGGCCGCGTGGCAGGGGCAGGAAAGCAAGGTCGCAGCCGCGCAGAAAGCGCTCTTGACCCGTTGCCAGCTGAACGGCCTGGCCCGTGAGGGGAAATATGCCCGCGCCATGGAGGGCGCCCCTTGATGCGCCTCATGATCTCGCTCGGCCCATCGTGGGCGGACAACTCACCAGAATATGCACGTGATCCTTGCTCACCACGCCCTTTACTGCCCCGATCTCAAAGGCTTCACACGTCTCGCGTAACGCTTCCCCTTGCCGGGTGTGTAGGGGACTTTCACCCCCAAGTCATCCGACTCGCCACCACAGCGAGTCAGACAGCGCCGGTCAAGGCGCTACGCGCCATGCCTGGCGCACCAAAAAAAGCGGCGGGGTACTCCCGCCGCTTTGGTTTCGCCTGCTAAAGCAATCAGGCTGCGTTGGCGTACTGCGCCTTGGCCTGGCGCGCCGCCGCGATCTCGTCGGGGCCGTAGGCCTTGCCGGACCACAGCATTTCGTAGGCGATTTCTTCGTTGCCGTTCTCGCACAGGTCCAGCACTTTCTGGAACAGCGGCTGGAAGGTCTCGGAACGGTGCGACTTCTCGTGGTTTTCGAAGGTGGTCCAGAAGGTCACGATCAGCGCCTCCTTGCCCTTCATCGGACTTTCGACGGCCTGGCCGATGGTCGAGCCTTCGTTCGATACCTGGCCGGAGTTCAGCGCGACAAAGCCGCCGACGAAGCCGGTGTCGGAATGGTAGGTCTTGACGTTCTCACACAAAAACGCAACCCGTTCCTGCAAGTCATCCACCGTGTATTCCGGCTTCAGCACCACACGGTTCACGGTCACGATACCGTCGGTCGGAAAATTAGCGATCAGTCCGCTCATGGTTTATCTCCTGTTGGAAAAGGTTGAACAGGATTCCCAGTCTATATACCAGAGTGATTTAGTCAACTAATTTATTTAATTATTCTATGTATTGATAAATATATTGAATTAATAACGTTTGCAGGAACACATTTCCAATCAATCACTTGCTGAGCACCTTCAGATATAGCGCTTCTGCTCGCTGCGCTTTCCGGGCCGTTTCTTCATGATCACCACGCCCTTGGCCACATCGACGTCAGCCACCGGGATGTTCTCGTACAGGGGGTTGAGCGGCTTCAGCATCCAGCCGTCGTCGCGCTTCACGATCTGGCGAAAAATGTATTCGTCGTTGACGTAGGCCACCACGTAGGAGCCGTCCTTGACCAGTCCGGACGGCTCGACCACGATGATTTCGCCCTCCTCGAATTCGGGCAGCATGGAGTCGCCCAGCACCATCAGGGCATAGGGTTCGGAACCGGCGCAGTTGCTGGCCTCGTTGATGTCCTGGATGGGAATGGTCTTGCGTTCGGTGCGTTCGTTCATGGGGGTCTCGTTAATACCTGACTAATTAGCTCGGGATTATAGCCAAAAGCGGCGGCCGCGAAATCAGCGGCCGCGCATGAACATGCCATCGAGTTCCTTGAGGCCAATCTGGAACCAGGTGGGGCGGCCATGGTTGCACTGCCCGGCACGCTCGGTGGCTTCCATCTCGCGCAAGAGCGCGTTCATTTCGGGCAGCGTCAGATGGCGGTTGGCGCGCACCGCGCCATGGCAGGCGAGCGTCGCCAACAGTTCGTTGCGGCGCTCGGCCAAGAGGCGCGCCACGCCGAATTCGGCGACTTCGGCGAGCACCGCGCGGGTAAGCTCCACTGGGTCGGCGTCCTTCAGCAGCCACGGCACCGAGCGCACCGCCACCGAGGTCGGCGAGGTGATCGACAGCTCGAAGCCGATGCCGGAGAGCGCCTCCAGATGCGGGCCGATTTCCGCAACGTCGCGCGCGTCGACCGTCAGCGCGACCGGAATCAGCAGGGTTTGCGCCGGCACCGCGCGGGCATCGAGCGCGGTCTTCAACTTCTCGTAGACGACGCGCTCGTGCGCGGCATGCATGTCGACCAGCACCAGCCCCTGCGCGTTCTGCGCCAGCACGTAGACGCCGTGCAGCTGTCCCAGCGCGTAGCCGAGCGGCGGCGCGTCGCCCTGCCCGCCTGCCGGAAAAGGCTGCGCCGCAGGCGCAACCAAGCCCCCTGAATCCTGATCCCTGACCCCTGGCCCCTGACCCAAAGGCGCGCCACTTGATGGATGCACCGCGAGCGGCGCATAGAACGCCATGGCCTCGTTCACCTGCAGCGGCATCGACGCCTGCTGCGGCGCGACATAGGCGAGCCTGAGCGCGCTCGGCGTCTGCGCGTCCGGCGCCCCCGCCTCGACCGGCGCCGACAGCAGGCGCTCGACCGCATGGAACAGGAACTGGTGCACGCCGCGGCTGTCGCGGAAGCGGATCTCGGTCTTGGCCGGATGCACGTTCACATCCACCAAGTCCGGTGGCAGGCTGATGAAGAGGCAATACGCCGGGTTCAGCTGATGGTGCAGCACGTCACGGTAGGCTTCCTTCAGCGCGTGGACGATCAGCTTGTCGCGCACATAGCGGCCATTGACGAACACGTGCTGGCTGTCGCGGCTGGCGGTGGCGGCGCCGGGGCGGATCACCCAGCCGGATACCCTCAACATGCCTGCGGCCGCCTCGACCGCAATGGTATTGTGCTCGAACGCCTCGCCCAGCACCTGTCGTACCCTTGAGTGGGCCGGTTCGGCGTTGAGGCGCAGCTGCACCCGGCCGTTGTGGGAGAGCGTGAACGCCACCTGCGGATTCGCCAGCGCCAGCCGCCGCACGGTCTCGGCGCAGTGGGCGTACTCGGTGGCCTCGGTCTTGAGGAACTTGCGCCGCGCCGGCGTGTTGAAAAACAGGTCCTGGATATCAAGGGTGGTGCCGCTCGCGCGCGCGGCCGGCGCGGGGTCGCCGAGCCGCCCGCCTTCGGCCTGCACGGCCCAGGCGTGCTCGGCGTCCGTGCTGCGGCTGCTGAGCTGGACCCGCGCGATGGCGGCGATTGACGCCAGCGCCTCGCCGCGAAAGCCGAGGCTCGCCACCTGTTCGAGGTCGGCGAGGCTGGCGATCTTGCTGGTGGCGTGGCGGGTCAGCGCGAGCGCGAGCTCGTCGCGCGCGATGCCGCTGCCGTTGTCGGCGACACGGATGCGCTTGATGCCACCCTGCTCCAGGTCGATCTGGATGTCGGTAGCGCCGGCGTCGAGACTGTTTTCCAGGATTTCCTTCAAGGCCGCGGCGGGGCGCTCAACCACCTCGCCGGCGGCGATTTGCGAAATCAGCACATCAGGCAGGACGCGGATGCTCACACCAGGTCTTCATACGGCACGCCGCGCCGCGCCGCCATGGCACGACCGAGACGTTCGATCTCAGCGGCGCCGAGAACCCGCCGCGCCAGCGGCAGCACGTGGGTGTTCTCGAATTCAAGATGCGCGCGGTTCATCGCCACGTAGCGGCGCGTCAGCGTGGCGTCCAGCGCGGTGGCTGCGCCGGTTTTGATCTGTTGCAACTCAACGCGCAGGCGCCGCCACAGCAGGGCCTGCTCGTCGTGTTCCAGGGTCAGGGTTTCGACCAGGTCGCAGGCGCCGGCTGCGCCGGCCTGTTCCAGCAGCGGAAACAGGTTGCGCTCCTCATCGTCGTGGTGATGCACCGCCGCGGTGTCGAAGTAGGCCAGCACCGCGCGCGCGGCCTGCTGCGCCTGCGCGTCGGCGCCGTGTGCGGGCAGATGCGCCAGCAGTTTTTCCAGGGTGTCGCACTGTTTGGCGATGCGGCCGTGACAGGCCTCAAGCACCGCCAGCGGCCGGTCGAACCCCGGGGCCGCTGCGCCCAGCAGGCTGACCGTCATGGATTGCGCGTCAGCCGCGACGGTGCGGTCAGCGGATGCGTGTCAAAGTAATTCCTGACGCCGCCGACGATGGCGTCGACCAGCTTGTCCTGGTAGTCGGGATCGTTGAGGCGCTTTTCTTCTTCCGGGTTGGAAATGAAGGCGGTCTCGATCAGGATGGAGGGAATGTCGGGCGCCTTCAGCACCGCAAAGCCCGCCTGCTCGACGTGCGGCTTGTGCAGGGTGTTGACGTCGCCGATCTGTTTCAGCACGGCGTGCCCGAGCTTCAGGCTGTCGTTGATGGTTGCAGTTTGCGACAGGTCGATCAGGGTGCGCTTGAGGAAGGGGTCCTTGACGTCGATGTTGATGCCGCCCACCAGGTCGGCCTCGTTTTCCTTCTTGGCCAGCCAGCGCGCGGCGACCGAGGTCGCCCCGTTCTCCGACAGCGCGAACACCGACGAGCCGCGCGCGTGCGGCTTGATGAAGGCATCGGCATGGATCGACAGGAACAGGTCGGCCTTCACCGCGCGTGCCTTGGTGACCCGCTGCGCCAGCGGCACGAAATAGTCGCCGTCGCGGATCAGCACGGCGCGCATGTTGTCCTGCGCGTCGATTTTCTGCTTGAGCTTTTTCGCCAGCGCCAGCGTGATGTCCTTTTCACGCGAACCGCTGGCGCCGATTGCGCCCGGATCCTCGCCGCCGTGGCCGGCATCGATCGCCACCGTAATCAGCCGCGCGTACTGCGGCACACCCGCTTTCGCCGGCTTGGGCGTTTCGGCCGGTCCGGGCGGCAGCAACAATGCCGGGTTGACCGAGGCTTCGGCGACCTGAACCGGGCCTGCCTGAACCGGATACAGATCGACCACCAGCCGGTGGCCGTATTGCCCGAGCGGTTGCAGCTGGAACACGGAAGGCTTGACGGGAGTTTTCAGCTCCAGCACCAGGCGCATCACCCCGGGGCGATTCATGCCGACCCGGATCATGCTGACGAAGGGATCCGCCGCCGTCACCTGCCCGGCCAGGGCGTCGAGCGCCGGGCCGGTCTCTACCCCTTCGAGGTCGATCACCAGCCGCTCGGGATTCGACAGGGTGAAATACTTGTGCGCGACCGGTTGCGCCGCCTCCAGCGTGACCCGCGTGTAGTCGGGCGACGGCCACAGGCGGGTGGCGGACAGCTGCAGCGCCTGGGCCCAGCCCGACGCCAGCACACCGCACAGCAGGAAAGTTTTCAGCAAAGCGTGCAACATGTCTCCAGATAGCGTGCACCGTGCGGGCTTGCCGCCTCGCATTCGATTTCACGCGCGTCGTCTGCAATCGTCAGCCGGATGATCACGTCGGGCGGGGGCAGCCAGCCCGCGGCTTTTTCCGGCCATTCGATCAGGCTCACCGCGTGGCCGTCACTCACGTCGCGAAACCCGGCGTCCAGCCACTCGCGCGGGTCATGCATACGATACAGATCAAAATGATACAGATCAAACGCGGGCAAGCTGTAGATTTCGGCCAGGGTGTAGGTCGGGCTCTTGACCCGCCCGCCGTGCCCCAGCGCGCGCAGCAGCCCGCGCACCAGCGTCGTCTTGCCCGCTCCCAGATCGCCCTCGAGGTAGAGGGTCAGCCCGGGCGTCAGTTCCCGTGCCAGTTGCGCGCCGAATGCCAGCGTCGCGGCCTCGTCGGCCAGATGGCAGCGGCAGCGCACGGTATCATCAGCGGTATGCATGATCAGGATTTAAGCCGACTGGCGCAGCAAATCAAGCAATGGGGACGCGAGCTCGGCTTTGCCGCGGTGGGCATTGCCGACGGCAATCTGAGTGCAGCCGAAGCGGGCTTGCTGGAATGGCTGGATCGGGGTTTTCATGGCGAGATGGATTATATGGCGGCGCACGGCACCAAGCGCAGCCGGCCGGCCGAACTGGTGCCCGGAACCGTCCGCATCATCAGCGTGCGGCTCGATTATTTTCCGCCGGCGTCGGCCGACCCGCACGGTGTGCTGAATGATGCCGCCGCCGCCTATGTTTCCCGCTACGCGCTGGGGCGCGACTACCACAAGGTGCTGCGCAACCGCCTGCAAAGCCTGGCCGAAAAAATCGGTGCGGAAATCGGCGAGCACCATTTTCGCGTCTTCACCGACAGCGCGCCGGTGCTGGAAGTCGAGCTCGCCGCGAAGTCCGGGCTGGGCTGGCGCGGCAAACATACGCTGCTGCTGAACCGGCAGCACGGCTCGTGGTTTTTCCTCGGCGAGATCTACACCGACTTGCCGCTGCCGGTGGACGCGTCCGAAACCGGCCACTGTGGCACCTGCCAGGCCTGTCTCGACATCTGCCCGACGCAGGCCATTGTCGCGCCCTACACGCTCGATGCACGGCGCTGCATTTCCTATCTCACCATCGAACTCAAGGGCAGCATTCCTATCGAGCTGCGCCCGCTCATCGGCAACCGCATCTACGGCTGCGACGACTGCCAGCTGGTGTGCCCGTGGAATCGCTTTTCGCAAACCGCCGCGCTGCCGGATTTCGAAGTCCGGAACGGGCTCGACAGCGTGCGGCTGGCGGACCTGTTTGCCTGGAGCGAGGCCGATTTCAACGATCGGCTGGCGGGCTCGCCGATCCGCCGCATCGGGCACGAACGCTGGCTGCGCAATATCGCGGTCGCGCTGGGCAATGCGCCGCCCTCGCCTGAAATTCAAGCGGCGCTCAATGCCCGCCTGGATCATCCGTCCGCGCTGGTGCGCGAGCACGTGGCGTGGGCGCTACAGCGCCAGCAACAAGTCTAGGTCCATCCTGCAGGAGGGGCGCCCTCGCCCCGATTTACGTGCCACGACCACGGCATTCGCGGCGAGGGCGCCGATCACAAGCCCGCGCGCAATTCATCCCGCGCGTGGCGGATCACCGATGCCCCCGACGTCAGCGCCAGCGACGCCAGCACCAGCGCCACCGCGATGTCCGGCCAGCCGTGCGCGGTGGCCCACACCCCGGCCGCCGCCCCCATCACCGCCAGATTGCCAAGCGCGTCGTTGCGCGAGCACAGCCACACCGAGCGCGCCTGCGCGTCGCCCTGGCGATGGGCATAGAGCAGCGCCGCCACGCCGACATTGACCGCCAGCGCCAAGAGGCTCACCCAGCCCATGATGACCGGCTCCGGCACGATGCCGGCTGACCACTGCCAGGCCGACTTGCCGAGCACGAATATGCCGTAGCCGACCATTAGCCAGCCCTTCCACAGTGCAGTGCGCGAACGCCACACCGGCGCCAGGCTCAGGACGAAGAGTGCCACACTGTAGTTGCCGGCGTCGCCCAGAAAGTCGACCGCATCCGCCAGAAGCGACACCGACTGTGCCGAGAAGCTGGCAATGAGTTCGACGCCGAACATCAGCATGTTCAGCACCAGCGCAATCCACAGCGCACGCCGGTAGCGCGGATCGGGCGGTGCCGTGACGCACACCAAATCGCAACCGCAGCCGCTCATGATGGATGCCGCCACCTGCGGCCCTGAAGGTAAAATGCCGTTTTCCTCATTCCGCCATCTTGCCACCCATGTCCACGAATGCACACTCCCCCTCGCCCCAACCCTCTCCCAGAGGGAGAGGTGGCAAATGCTAAGCCCAAACCAGCCAATTGGCGTATTCGATTCCGGCATCGGCGGGCTGACGGTCGTGCGCGCGCTGATGGAGCGCCTGCCCTACGAGAACATCGTCTATTTCGGCGACACCGCGCGCGTGCCCTACGGCGTGAAGTCGGTCGAGACCATCGCCCACTTCACCACCCAGATCGCGCAGTTCCTGCTGGAAAAAGACGTCAAGCTGCTGGTCATTGCCTGCAACACCATGGCGGCGGTGGCCTCCCAGATCGTCAAGGACCTGTCGCCGGTGCCGGTGCTCGATGTGATCGACGCCGGCGCCGTGTCGGCGCGCGGTGGCAAGAAGATCGGCGTCATCGGCACCCCCACCACCATCAACAGCAACGCCTACGCGCGCGCCATTCACGACTACGCGCCCGACTCGCGCATCCATTCGCAGGCCTGCGCGCTGTTCGTGCCGCTGGTGGAGGAAGGCTGGCTCGACCACGAAGTCACCCGGCTGACCGCGCAGGATTACCTGAAGCCGCTCATGGCCGAGCACATCGACACCCTGGTGCTCGGCTGCACCCATTACCCGCTGTTGAAGCCGCTGCTGCGCCAGGTCGTCGGCGACAAGGTCGCGCTGGTTGACTCCGCCGAAGCCATGGCCGAGCAGGTCGCCGCGGTGCTGGCCGAAAAGAAGCTCGCCAACCCCGGCCCCGCCCAGCCGCGCTACGACTTCTACGTCACCGACGTGCCGCTGCGCTTCCAGACCATCGGCGAGCGCTTCCTGGGACGCACGCTCAACAACGTGCACGTGGTGAAGTGGTGATTGCAAAAACGTTGACATGATCCGGGTCAACGCCCAGATCGAACTCGACGAGCGCGAAATCCAGGAAGATTTCGTGCGCGCCTCCGGCCCCGGCGGGCAGAACGTCAACAAGGTGTCGACTGCGGTGCAACTGCGCTTCGACGTTGCCCGCTCCCCCTCGCTGCCCGACCCGGTGCGCGAACGCCTGATTGTCCTCGCAGGTCGCCGCCTCACCCAGGACGGCGTGCTGATCATCGAAGCCGAACGCTACCGCAGCCAGCGGCGCAATCGCGACGATGCCCTGGAACGGCTGATCGAGCTGATTCGCGAAGCCTGTGAGGTGGACAAGCCGCGCCGCCCCACACGTCCCACGCTGGCGTCGAAGAAACGTCGCCTGGACAGCAAGCAGCGGCGGGGCGAAACCAAGAAGCTGCGTACCGTGAAGCCGGGGACGGACAACTGACCGAATGTGCTTCAGCGATCTGCGGTATCCCGTGCCCTTTATGGTTTCTGCCCTGCATCGCTTTTAATGACCGTATTTTCGAACTCCTCCCAGGAGCCTTCCCGTATGTCGTACGCCTCTTTTTTCCTCAGGGCTTCCAGACCTTCGCGGATATATTCGTCATGCTTGTCGTCAAGTATTTCCATTTCCCTGACGCCTTTCTCCTCGGAATGGCTCTTTCCAATGATGGGGAAACGCCAGAATATCCGGTCCAGTTCCTCCTTGCATGTGCGCTGCACATGTAGCCGCAGGGAATCCTCGACAATGTGGGAATAGCGGAAACGCTTCATCGGTTCCGATTCAATGAAAGCAATGAAGCCCCTGTTGCCGTGGCCGGGCACGCACTCCACGCGGGCCTCGATGCCGTCAGCCCGGAAATAATCGACGATCACCGCGGAAACCGCCTTGATGCTGCGCTCCAGGCGTCGCGCACGGTGCTTGAGTATCAGCACATAGACCAGTATGGCGACTACATTGGCGGCGACGATGTAAAGCAGTGTCAGGTCGAAGCTTAAGGTTACGGTCATTATCAGATTTCCCTTGTAAAACGACGGATTCGGAATCTAGATGAACTTTAGCCTGAAATGCGCCGGCTCCCTGATTCGCGCTCATATTTTGCGCGCCTGCTCCGTTCGGTTCACTTCGGGCAAACCACGTCGCAGAATCGCTGCACCTCGATCTTGCCGACTTCGCCGTCCAGCGTGAAGTCGACGAGCGGCCGCTTGAAGGCCATGCGGCTGACGAAGCGGAACAGGCGCTCCATTTCGCCGAAGAAGAAATACGGATGGTAATTGCTCGATACCGCCAGGCGGGCGACAACCGTCGCGCCGCGTTCGCGGAGGCGCGATTCCAGCGGCTCGAACACCATTTCCATCTCGAAGACCTTGAGCGGCGGGCCGCAGAAGGTCGCGAAGGGTGCCACCTGCTTGCCTTCCAGTCCGCGCACCGTGTTCAGCCAGCGGGCCACCGGAAAAGAAAGGTAAAGCCACTTCGGCGTACCCAGCAGCAGCAGGTCGTAGGCGGACACGTTCGCAATGGCGAGTGGCCGGATCGCCTGTTCCTGCTGGTGGTAGACCCGGTGCCAGACGCGGCGGAACCGCGCGCTCGTCAGGTAGACAGGCAAAAGGGGCAGCAAGGGCAACAGCGGAAGCGGCAGCAGCCACTTGTTCCAGTCGCGCTTGACCCGTATGGCCTCGGTGTCGACGTCGTAGCCGCGCAAGCGGGTTTCGGCCGCCAGCCGCTCGGCCAATCTGGCGGTGTGCCCCGTGCGCGAGTAGTGGACGATCAGGACACGTAGCAATTCAGTCGCCGGAGCAAACCATCAAAGGGGTCAAGCAGCCCTGCTCAGCCGAACGTCAGCCCCATCGCCTCGCGCACGTCGCGCATGGTGTCGCGCGCCAGCTCCTGCGCCTTCTCGCAGCCGTCGGCAAGGATGTTGCGCACCTGGTCGGGGTTGTCTTCGTAATACGCCGCGCGCTCGCGGATCGGCGCGAGTTCGGCCAGCACGGCGTCGATCACCGGCTGCTTGCATTCGAGGCAGCCGATGCCGGCGCTGGTGCAGCCGGCGGTGACCCACTGCCGCACGCCGTCGCCGGAATACACCAGATGGAACTGCCACACTGGGCACTTTTCCGGATTGCCGGGATCGGTGCGGCGCACGCGCGCGGGGTCGGTCGGCATGGTGCGGATTTTCTTGGTGACCGACTCGGGGTCTTCCCGCAGTGCGATGGTGTTGTTGTAGGACTTGGACATTTTCTGCCCATCCAGTCCGGGCATTTTCGAGGCTTCGGTCAAGAGCGCCTCGGGCTCGGCGAGGATCATCTTGCCGGAGCCTTCCAGATAGCCGAACAGGCGCTCGCGGTCGTTCATCGACAGGTTCTGCGCGTCGTTCAAGAGCGCCTGGGCGGACTCCAGCGCCTCGCCGTCGCCCTTTTCCTGGTAGGCGGTGCGGCATTCCTCGTACAGCCGGGCTTTTTTCGAGCCGAGCTTTTTGACCGCGGCGCGCGCCTTGTCCTCGAAGCCCGGCTCGCGGCCGTACAGGTGATTGAAGCGGCGGCAGATTTCGCGGGTGAATTCGATGTGCGGCACCTGGTCCTCGCCTACCGGAACTAAATTAGCGCGGTAGATCAGGATGTCGGCGGACTGCAGCAGCGGATAGCCGAGGAAGCCGTAGGTGGAAAGGTCCTTCTCGCTCAATTTCTCCTGCTGGTCCTTGTAGGTGGGCACGCGTTCCAGCCAGCCCAGCGGCGTCATCATCGACAGCAGCAGATGCAGTTCGGCGTGCTCGATCACGCGCGACTGCACGAACAGCGTGGCCTGCGCCGGGTCGACGCCGGCGGCGAGCCAGTCGATCGTCATGTCGCGCACGTTGTCCTCGATCATCTGCGGGGTGTCGTAGTGCGTGGTCAGCGCATGCCAGTCGGCGACGAAGAACAGGCACTGGTATTCGTTCTGCAGGCGCAGCCAGTTTTTGAGGACGCCGTGGTAGTGGCCAAGATGCAGGCGCCCGGTGGGACGCATGCCGGAAAGAACGCGGTCGGAATACATTTTTAGAGTCGTGAGCGGAGAGTAAAAATTAGCGGGGAAGTCAGGACAGCACGACGCGGATCAGGCCGATCAATTGCGCGGGATCAAGCCCTGTGACCAGCGCAACGAAACCGATAAACAGGCTGATGAGCGGCCACAGGATGATGCCGAGGACACCGGTAAACAGGAGTGCAATCAAAATAAACAAGCCATAGGGCTCCAGCCGGGAAAACTGGATGGCCTGCTTCACCGGCAACAGGCTGACGGCGATGCGGCCGCCATCAAGCGGCGGCAGGGGAATCAGGTTCAACGCCATCAGAATGACATTGATGAACACGCCTGCCGCGCCCATCAGCATCAGTGGAGCGCTGGCAAATCCGCTGCCGAGCGCGTGGCCCAACTGGATGATCAGTGCCCAGAAAATCGCCATGACGAGGTTCATGCCGGGGCCGGCGGCAGCCACCCACAACATGTCCTGTTTGGGTCGGCGCAAATGGCCAAAGTTGACCGGCACCGGTTTGGCCCAGCCGAACAGGATCATGCCAGCGCCCAACAGCTTGCTGGTCAGCAAGATCACCAGCGGTACCAGGATGGTGCCCACCGGATCGATGTGCTTGAGTGGGTTGAGCGTGATGCGGCCCTGCAAGGCCGCCGTCATGTCGCCGAAGTAGCGTGCGACGTAACCGTGTGCGGCTTCGTGCAGGGTGATGGCAAAAATCACCGGCAGCGCGAACACGGCGATTTTCTGGATCAGGGTGAGTTCCATGCGAGGGCTAGGACTCGAAGTCCGACGTGTCGCCCTTGCCGAAGCGCATCACAACAGGCGTATCGGTGGTGAGGTCGACCACGGTGGTCGGCGTCAGGCCGCAGGTGCCGCCGTCGATGACCAGGTCGACCAGGTGCTCGAGACGTTCGCGGATTTCCCACGGCTCGGTCAGCGGCACGTCTTCGCCATACAGCAGCAGCGTGGACGACAGGAGCGGCTCGCCCAGTTCGGCCAGCAGTGCCTGCACAACGGGATGATCCGGCACCCGCAATCCGATGGTGTCGTGCTTCTTGTGCAGCAGCCGCTTCGGCACTTCGCGGGTGCCGCGCAGGATGAAGGTGTAGGCACCCGGGGTGTGCGCCTTCAGAAAGCGGAACTGGGTATTGTCCACCTGGGCATAGCGCCCGAGTTCGGACAGGTCGCGGCAGATCAGCGTGAGGTCGTGCCCGCTGTCGAGCCCGCGCACCGACAGCAGTCGCATCGCCGCTTCCTTGTCGCCGATGTGGCAACCCAATGCATAGCACGAGTCGGTGGGATACACGATCACGCCGCCGCGCTTGAGGATGTCGACCGCCTGCTGGATCAGCCGCGGTTGCGGGTTGTCGGCGTGGATATTGAAGAATTGCGCCATACGGTCTCAGGCCAGGGAATGAGAAAAATGGGCTGCGAGTTCGGGCCAGCCCTGCCATACCGGCTGGCAGTAATGCGGCAGCGCGGGCAGACGGCCGATGTCGATGCCCTCGCCCGGCGCATGGAAGTCGGCGCCACGCGAGGCCTTGAGTCCGAAGGCGCGCGCGAGGTCGGCAAACTTGCCGTACTCGGACGGATGGTGGCTGCCGGTGATGACTTCGATGCCCTCGCCGCCCAGCGCGCGGAAGGCGTCGAGCAGGAGGTGCAGCTCGCGCGCGTTGAAGGCGTAGCGCCCGGGGTGCGCGACCACCGCCATGCCGCCGCTGGCGCGGATCCAGCCGACGGCGTTTTCCAGCGAAGTCCATTCGTGCTCGACGTAGCCCGGGTTGCCGCGCGTGAGATAGCGCCGGAACGCGCTGCGCATGTCGGGCGCGTGGCCCTGCGCCACCAGCCAGCGCGCAAAATGCGTGCGCCCGACCATCTGCTTGTTGGCGGCAAGATCGTAAGCGCCCTCGTAGGCGCCGGCGATGCCGGACGTTGCGAGATCGTCGCCCATGCGGCGGGCGCGCTCGATGCGGCCGAGGCGGATGCCATGCAAGCCTTCAGCCAGCACGGGATGCGCCGGATCGATGCACAGACCGACGATGTGGACGGTCTGGCCGCCCCAGCTCACCGAGATTTCAACGCCCGGGATCAGCGTCAGCCCGGCGGCGTCAGCCGCGGCCTGCGCCGCAGCGATCCCGGCCACGTCGTCGTGGTCGGTCAGCGCGAGCACGTGCACGCCGTTGGCCGCCGCGCGGGCGACCACGTCGGCGGGCGGCAATACGCCGTCGGACACGTTGGAATGGCAATGCAGATCGATATTGAGCATCGATGATCGGGAACGGGCAACCAGGGCCAAAAGCGCTTGGTCAGGAGGGGGAATCATAGCAAAATAAGCGACCGTCCGAATTACAGTGGGGCGTAGCGCCACCTGAACGACAAAAGCCTGATGAAAAAACTGCTGTTCGATCTGTTCCCCGTCATCGTCTTCTTCATCGCCTACAAAATCGGCGACGCCAACGCCGAAGCCACGCGTACCCTGATGGCCAGCGTCGGGCTGCCGCAGCCGACCGGCAGCGGGGAGAAACCCGGCATCTACCTCGCCACCCTGGTCGCCATCGTCGCCAGCTTCGGGCAAATCGGTTGGGTCAAGCTGCGCGGCCACAAGGTCGAGACCATGCTTTGGGTCACGCTGGGCATCATCGTGGTGTTCGGCGGCGCCACCCTGTGGCTGCATGACGAAAGCTTCATCAAGTGGAAACCGACCGTGCTGTACTGGATTTTTGCCGGCATCATTTTTGGCGCCGCCACTTTTTTCGGCCGCAACATTATTCGAAGCCTGATGGGCAAGCAGATGGAACTTCCCGACATCGCCTGGAGTCGGTTGAATGCAAGCTGGGGCGGATTTTTTGCGTTCATGGGGCTTGCAAATCTGGTGGTCGCCTTCAGCTTCTCGACCGATGCCTGGGTCAACTTCAAGCTGTTCGGCAGCCTGGGGCTGATGCTGGTGTTCGTCATTGGTCAAAGCATGATGCTGACCCGCTATATCGATAAAGCCGAGCTGGATCAAGGCAGGCTGGACAAGGAAGAAAAGCAATAATGTTTTACGCCATCGTCGGGCAGGATGTAACCGACAGCCTGAATCTGCGGCTTGCCGCCCGCCCTGCGCACCTGGAGCGCCTGCAGGCCTTGCAGCAGGCGGGACGTCTGCTGCTGGCCGGCCCGTTCCCCAATATCGACGGCAACGACCCCGGTAGCGCAGGATTTTCCGGCAGCCTGGTCGTCGCCGAATTCGACACCCTGGCCGACGCGCAGGCGTGGGCCGACGCCGATCCCTACGTGGCCGCCGGCGTTTATGCCGGCGTCAGCGTCAAACCGTTCAAGAAGGTGTTTCCCGCATGAGCACGGCCGATCTGATCCGCCAGCGCCTCGCCGCGCTGGAGCCTGAAACCTACACTCTGGAAGACGAGAGCGCCCAGCACAAGGGCCATGCCGGTGCCGCCTCGGGCGGCGGACATTTCCGTCTCACGGTGGTGTCGCCCAAATTCCGTAACCTCTCCACCCTCGCCCGTCACCGGCTGGTCTACGAAGCCATGGGCGAACTCATGCAGCGCGAAATCCACGCGCTGTCGATCACCGCCTTAACCCCCGAAGAACTCTAAAAGGAATCCACATGCGTCTTGCCCTGCTCCCGACCCTGGTCCTGCTGGCCCTGTCCCCGCTGTCACAGGCGCAAACGCCTGCGGCTGCCCCAACCACGCCTGCGGCCGACGCCGCCAAGCCCCTGGCCGTGGTCAACGGCCGGGAAATTCCCACGCTGTATGGCGAACTGGTCAAGCGTGAAATGGCCCAGAACCAGCCCGATTCGCCGCAGCTCGACGCCCGCGTGCGCGAGTCGCTGATCAATCTGGAGCTGCTGTCGCGCGCTGCCATGGACAAGGGTCTAGACAAGGATCCGCGCCTGGCCGCCAGCCTCGACATCCGCCGCAAGGACATGCTGGCGAAAGCCTATCTGGAAGACTATGTCAAGGCACACCCGGTGACCGACGCCGAAATCCAGGCCATGTACGACAAGGCCAGGTCCGAAGCAGTCGAGCCGGAATACCGCGCGCGCCACATTCTGGTGAAAACCGAAGCCGAGGCGAAAAAGATCATCGCCGACCTCGGCAAGAAGGCCAAATTCGAGGACCTGGCGAAGAAACAGTCGCAAGACCCCGGCTCGGCCAGGAACGGCGGCGTGCTCGACTGGTCCGACCGCCGTGCGTTCGTGCCGGAGTTCTCCAACGCCCTGGCCGGCCTGAAAAAAGGCGAAACCACAAAGACGCCGGTGAAGACGCAGTTCGGCTACCACGTCATCCGCCTCGACGACACCCGCCAGCCGCAGTTGCCCCCGCTGGATGTCGTGCGCGGCGAAATCGTCAAGCAACTGCAGCAGCTGCGCGTCCGCGACGCCATCACGGCCACGCGCGCCAGTGCAAAAATCGATTAATCAGCTAATAATGATTGAAGGGGGCCTTGCCCCCTTCATCCGACAGGGAGCCAAACATGGCCAAAGAACATAATCAACTGCAAGACCTTTTTCTGAATACCCTGCGCAAGGAGCGCATTCCGGTGTCGGTGTTTCTCGTCAACGGCATCAAGCTGATGGGACGGATCGAATCTTTCGACCAGTTCGTGGTGCTGCTGAAAGGCCAGGACCAGGCGGCGCAGATGATCTTCAAGCATGCCATCTCGACCATTTCGCCCTCGCGCGAAGTGGTGCTCCCGCCCCGCGACGCCGAGGCTTAAGCCCATCTATTCGGTTCGGGCGGCCAGCAGCCTGGCCGCCGTCGGCGCGTCCACCAGAACGGCCGCGCCGCCGCGATAGGCCTGCTTGTGACGGGCTGGAATCGCATCCAGATTCCGACTGTCCTTCAGATAGACCACCGCATAGCCGTCGGGATGCGCGGCCAGCCAACGCGGCAATTCGGCGCCCGAAAGTTCGGCCAGCGGCGCTTCCAGGCGGCCGATAAACTGATATTGCGCGTGATACTTCGCGGCATTCGCCACCGGCCTCCCTTCGTCCTGAAGCTGCCTGATCGCCTGAGCCATCGGCTTGACGTCATAGAGCGGCCCGAGCGAGCGCATCGCCGCCAGTTGCAACAAGGCCAGCGTGGCGGCGCCCAGCAGGGCCAGAGTCAATTGCGGCGAGATGCCCTGTCGGCCGGCCATCCGGGCCGCCCAGCCCAGCAGCACCAGCAGTACACCCGGCCACAGCGGCGGCAGCGCCGCGACCTGATCGTTCAACGCGGCAATCTGCCCGCGGGCTGCCAGAATCAGCACCACGCCCAGCGCAGCTGCCAGCAAGGCAGGCAGCGTCACACGGGACTCCGCACGCCCGGCCAGCACGCGCGCCGCCAGCAGGGCGAACGCCGGGAACAGCGGCACCAGATAGTGCGGCTGCTTGCCGCTGATGAAGGAAAACGCGACGAACACCGGCAGCATCCAGGCGAGGCAGAAGCGCATGCCGCGATCCAGCCCGGTACGCCGGTGATGCGCCAGCGCCTTCCACAATCCCGGCCACACGAACCAGGGAAACAGCAGCAGCGGCAGCAACGGCAGATACCACCAGAACGGCCGCCGGTGGGCAAAGGACTCGACCATGCGATCGGCAGTCTGGCCCCAGAAAATCGCATTGCGATAGGCCTCGCCGCCCGCCATGCCGGCCGGGATCGCCCATGCCAGCGCGATGGCCGCGCCCAGCAGCACCGCCAAACCCACTCCGGCGAACCAGCGGGACCACTTCAGGCCAGGATTCCACCACGGTGCGAGCACCGCGACCGGCAAAAGATTCAGCAGGATGACCGGCCCCTTGGTCAGCACCCCCATGCCGATGGCAATACCCAGCATGACGAAGCCGCGCCGCTTGCCGCCGCCGGCGGCCAGCACGCCGTGCATGCCGATCAGCACCCAGAACGCCAGCATCACGTCGAACATCACCGAGGTGGAGAACACGATCCACAGCAGCGTGCTCGACAGAATCAGCGCGGCCTGCCCGCCGAGGCCGGCATGCTGCGGCCACAGGCGGCGGGCAAGCAGGAAGGTCAGCAGCAGCGCGCCGGCGGAAAACAGCGGCAGCACCAGCCGCGGCCACCAGTCGTTGACGCCGAACAGCGCCCAGCCCGCGTGGAACATCCAGAACATGAAAGGCGGCTTGTGGCTGTAAGGCTCGCCATTCTTGAACGGCACCAGGAAGTCGCCGCGCAGCCACATTTCCCATGCCGCGCTGACGTAGCGCGTTTCGTCGATCGGCGTCAGCGGGCGCGTCAGCAGCGCCACCGCGGTCAGCGCCGCCAGCAGCAGCAGGCTCAAGAGCAGCAGGCCGCGCCCGGAGGAATCAGGATTTCGCATCAGGTTCATGGGATAAAGAGTCGGTTTCGTCCAGCGCGGCATCGATCTGCGCGTCGAGGCTCTGACCATGCCGGAAATGACGGTAAAGATACGCCCCCAGCGCGCCCGAGACCAGGAACAGGCCGATTGCAAGCGAGAGTTTCAAGGCCGGGGCGATGTGAACGCCACTGCCGACCAGTGCAAACACCAGCGTCTGCGGCAGATAGCCGAGCAAGGTGCCGGAGAAGAAATACGTGGGGCGGATGCTGGAAATCCCCGCGGCCAGGTTGGTCAGCAGGTTGCTGCCCACTGGCAGCAGACGGATCAGCACCGTCATGGAAAAGGGGTGATCGTGGATGAAGCGGTCGAAGCGCCCGGCACGGTCGCCCAGCCGCGCGCGCAGGAAGCCCTTGCCGAAGAATCGCGCGTAGGCAAAGCTCAGCATGCATCCCAGCAAGGCTGCCAGTGCGCCGAGCAGCAGGCCCAGCCACACGCTGAAGGCATAGCCGCCGAGAAACGCGATGATCTGGCGCGGCAGGCCGATGGCGGTGAACAGCCCGCCCATCAGCAGGAACAACAGCGCGCCATTGACCCCGTGGCCGCGTACCCGCGCATCGATCCAGGCTTCGTTGACGCTGCTGCCCAGGTCGCTGGCGTTGAACAGATAGCCCAGCAGCGCCAGGCTCAGCATCAGCGCCAGGCCCTTGAGGATGACGCGCGCTTTCATTCAGGGGAACGCTGATTTACTCCGTCATCGCAAGGCCCGCAGGGCCGCGGCGATCCAGAGCTCGTTGATTCCGCTGGCATTCTGGAATGCTTCGCTTCGCCCGCAATGACAAGGAATGAAACATTCATTTCCTTAGAGATCGGAGTCGGGCTCGATCAGCGGCAGGCGCACCCGCCGCTGCAGCCAGGCCACGCCGAACAGGTCGACGATGCCGACCCACAGGCGGTTGTGCACGCCGTATTTGGAGGTGCCGCGTTCGCGCGCCCGATGGTGCACCGGAACCGACACCACGGAGCCGCCGTTGCGCATCACCAGCGCCGGCAGGAAGCGGTGCATGTGATCGAAGTTGGGCAGTTGCAGGAAGGTTTCGCGGGCGAACAGCTTGAGGCCGCAGCCGGTGTCCGGCGTGTTGTCGCGCAGCATGCGCGAACGCACGCCGTTGGCGATTTTCGAGGAAATGCGGCGCAGGAAGGTGTCGTTGCGCCGGGCCCGCCAGCCTGCCAGCAGTTCCAGGTTGGCGGGCTGCGAGGGATCGGCCAGTTTGTCCAGCAGCGCCGGGATGTCGGCGGGATCATTCTGGCCATCGCCGTCGAGCGTGGCAATCCACTCGTAGCGCGCCGCGCTCACCCCGGTCGTCACCGCGCGGCTTTGCCCGCACGATTCGCGGTGGCGGATCACCCGCAGCATCGGGAATTCGGCCTTCAGCGCATCCAGGCGCGCCTGGGTGGCATCGGTGCTGCCGTCGTTGACATAGAGGATTTCGAACGTGGTGTTGCCGGACAGCGCAGCCGCGATTTCACGCACCAGCGGCTCGACATTGTCCTGCTCGTTCTTGACGGGTACGACCACGGACAGCCTGCCGTGGTAGGCATGTTTCGGCATGAAGATCAGCGTGGTCGAATTGTGTGTGGCGGAGAGGGCGGGATTCGAACCCGCGTTAGGATATTATCCTAAACACGCTTTCCAGGCGTGCGACTTAAACCGCTCATCCACCTCTCCGAGAGCCGCGCATTCTAATCGAGAGGCGGGGTTAAGGCAAACTGAACGGGCGCCGCACACAGGACGCGCGACCTCCAGCGGAGAGAGGGGTGCGATGTCCCGGGCAAGCGCTAGTGCGGCGTGGTGTACTGCGCCCAGTTCGTGCTCATGCCGTCAAAACACGCCCGGTATTCGGGTAAAGCAAGGGGGGTTCTCGCTATCGCTCAGCGTGATGCGGACAGGGTTGCCGTCCAGTTCGCCTTCACAAAACTCATCGTTCACCTGCCCTTCAAGTTCGAATTGGCGAAAGCTGTGCAAGCGGCCATTGTGGTGATGCAGATTGACGTATGCGTGTGACAGGTGGATGGGTCTCCACGGCGGCGCACTGGAAAAGAAATCTCGCACCAGCCTGCCATCGGCGTCGTAGACATTGACCTCGGCGATATGGATCGCCCCGGGCAGCCTGGCATCGCGTTGTATCCGCGACGGCAGGCGCCCCGTCCCCGCGTCGTAATAGCTTGAAACCTCTGCGTAACACCGCGAAGCTGATGCGACGCGGTTTTCCGACATGAAACTCACGCCCCTTGCTCGGCGGCTTTGCTGTATCGGCGGTTGCGGATGGGCATTTTTGCCATGATCCGCATGGATTTCGCTTCGCCGGACGGACGCATCCCCACCCGGCCGCCGCCACCTGCTCCGCGACCAGCGGCGCCACCCGCAACCGTCTGATCGAGCTGTACACCTCGGAAGGATGCAGTTCCTGCCCGCCGGCCGACCGCTGGCTGTCGCAACTGCCCAGGGATTTCGGCGTGGTGCCGCTGGCGTTCCATGTGGACTACTGGGACCGGCTGGGCTGGAAGGACCGGTTCGCGCAGGCCGCCTTCAGCCAGCGCCAGCGCGACCGCAACAGGGGATTTGGCTGGGTCTACACGCCGCAACTCATGCTCGACGGCGAGGACTTCCGCAACTGGCATCGCGGCCTGCCCGCCCGCTCGAATCCCCCGGCCCAGGCCAGCCTCTCGCTCACCCTCGACCAAACGTCCGGGCACATCGATACCCAGGCCGAGATCCGCTTCGCCTCCCCGGCTGCCGGACGCAACGCAACGCTCTATTTCGCGCTGACCGAGAACAACCTGACTTCAACCGTCACTGCTGGCGAAAATTTCCGGCGGACACTGCATCACGATTACGTCGTGCGCGAACTTGCGGGTCCGTTCGATTCTTCGCGTGTCAGCTATCGCTTTACCCTGCGCCCGGACTGGAAGGTCACTGAGCTTGGCATCGCGGCGTTCGTCAGGCGCCACCCTGCAAGCCTTGACGCGACCCGCTTGCCCTTGATACGCCGATCAAAACGCCCATGCCGATTAAAGGGTGCGCTGGCGGAAGAAGCGGTCCGCCAGCGGCCGTACATTTAACTATTCCCCGCCCGGGCCGATACTTCCCTCACGAACATGGCGCCGATGCGAGGCCCGCTTGAGCACACCGCAACCCCCTGCCGCGAACCGCCCTTCCCGCACCCCGGACGAGGCGCCGAAGGCGGAAGAGACGCTGGCCGCGCACGCCAAACGCGCGCTGCTTGCCAGGCTGCGCGCCAGGGTCACGGCCGTTCTCGATGCCGGCATTGCGCTGCTGCAAAGGCTGCGCAAAAAAGCCGGGGGTGCGCAAGCCGCCGCGGAAGATGAGGACAGGCCCGGATCGCGGCATGACAGACCGCGGGAACGGCAAGGGTCGGCACCCCCGGTCGAGGCTGAAGCACCCAAGCCCAAGCGCCGCCTGCGCGCTTTCCTGATCTATCTCGGCCTCATGCTGGCGGGCGGCTTGGGGGGCGGCGCCCTCGTCTACACCCAGTTCCAGAAACAGCTCGACCGGCAGCTTGAAGCAAGCCGGGGGCTGGAAGCCGCGCTCGCGAAAAAAACCCAACCCGATGCCAACGCCCTGAAAACATTTGAGGAAGAACTGGCCAGGCGCGACCGGGTGGAAAAGAAACTCGCGTCCGCCTTCGCCGAGTTCTCGCAATCCACGGACACCTCCTACTCGCTGCTTAAAACCCTGCTCGGCCAGCAGTTTGCGGAAAACCGGCGCCTGCAAGCGGCGCTGGCGGAAAACGCCCAATCCAGCGCCGAAACCCGGCAGGCGCTTGTGAAAGAACAGGCCGCACGCACCGAAGCGGAGGCCAAACTGGCGTCGTCTCTTGCCGGGCACACGAAGTCCGCAACCGAGCAACAACAGCAGCTCGACGCCGCGGAAAGACAGCTGGCCTTGCTGCGCGCCGGCGAAGACGCGCGCAGCGTCCAGCGGGAAACGCCAGCCAGCCGTCGCAACGACGGCAGCCGAACCCGCCCGCTCAAGACGGGCAACTGCACCCTGAATGCCAGGAACGTCGACGCGCTGAAGGACTGCATCGACGATTTCAACCAGTAAGCGTTAGCTGAAAGCGTATTTCATCCCGACCGCGTGCCAGTACAGCGCCTCTTCTTCCAGCGCGCGCTGGGTGAGCGGCCGGCTTTCCAGCCAGCCTTCGGGCAGGGTCAGGCGGAAGCGCTTGTTGCCGGCTTCCGCTTTCACCACAACCAGGTGCGGTTCGGCGCGGCTGCGGCAGAGGATGACGGCCTGGCGCAGCAGCCACACCAGCAGGCGGTCGTTGTCCGGCACCGTGCCGGCGGCAAACGCCGGCAGCTTCGTCAGCGCGCCGCGCTGGGCGCGCGCCAGGAGCGCCAGGCGCGCCTGGTCGGTGCGCGAGAAGCCGGGCATGTCGGCATTTTCCAGGATGTAGCCGGAATGGCGGTGGTAGCCGCCGTGCGACACCATGAGCCCGATTTCGTGCAGGCGTGCGGCCCAGTCGAGGAAGCGTTCGTCGTTTTCGTCGCTGCCGCCGCAGGCCGCCAGCAGCCTGAGCGCCACGCGTTTGATGCGCGCGGCCTGCTGGGTGTCGATGTGGTAGCGCCGCATGAATTCGTCCACCGTCGCCTCGCGCATGTCGTGCCTGTGGAAGCGCCCCAAGAGGTCGTAGAGGATGCCTTCGCGCATGGCGGTTTCGGCGACGTCCATCTGTTCGATTCCAAGCTCGGCGAACAGGCCAGACATGATGGCAAAGCCGCCGGCGATGACCGGGCGGCGGTCGCGCGACAGGCCGGGCAGTTCCAGCGCGTCGACATGGCCGGCCTTGATCAGCTGGCCGCGCATCTGGGCGAGGCCGTCGGCGGTGATGCCGCGCGCCGACCAGCCGTTCTGCTCGATGATTTCGCGCAGCGCCCGCGCGGTGCCGGAAGAGCCCACCGCCTGCTGCCAGTTGTCTTTGGAGAATTCGCGGGCGATGCGCTCGACCTCGACGCGCGCGCTCATCTCGGCCGTTTTCAGCGCGGCCTTGTCGAGGACGCCGTCGGCAAAGAATCGCTTCGAGAAGTTGACGCAGCCCATGTGCAGGCTTTCGCGCTCGTGCGGCTTCAGGCCGTGGCCGATGATGAGTTCGGTGGAGCCGCCGCCGATGTCGACCACCAGCCGGCGGTCGGGCGAGGCCGGCAGCGAGTGGGCGACGCCGAGGTAGATCAGCCGCGCCTCCTCGCGCCCGGCGACGATCTCGATCGGATGGCCGAGCGCGGTCTCGGCCTTTGAAATGAAGGCGTCGGCGTTGCGGGCGATGCGCAGCGCCGAGGTGCCGACGCAGCGGATCGCCGCGGGTGGCAGGCCGCGCAGGCGTTCGCCGAAGCGCTGCAGGCAGGCCAGTGCGCGTTCCTGCGTCGCCTCGTCGAGCATCTTGTCGTCGCCAAGGCCGCCGGCGAGGCGCACGGTTTCCTTCAGCGAATCGAGCGGATACAGCTGGTCGCCAGCCACGCGTGCGACTTCGAGTCGGAAGGAGTTGGAGCCGAGATCGACGGCGGCGAGGGTGTCGTAGGTTTTCATGCAACTGCTCCAAAGAACAGATAGGCCATGCCGATGGCGGCGAGGATGCCTGCGACGTCGGCGATCAGCCCGCAAGCCACGGCGTGGCGCACCCGACGGACACCGACCGCGCCGAAGTACACTGCCAGCACGTAGAACGTGGTCTCGGTGCTGCCCTGCACGATGGAGGCGAGCCGGCCGGCAAAGGAATCCGCGCCATGCGCCTGCATGGTGTCAATCATCATCGCGCGTGCGCCGCTGCCGGAAAACGGCTTCAACAGCGCGGTCGGCAGCGCGTCGACCCAGCGTGCATCGAAGCCCAGCGCCAGCACTGCGCTGCGCGCCGCGCCCATCAGCAGGTCGAGCGCGCCGCTGGCGCGGAACACGGCGATGGCCACCAGCATGGCGACCAGATACGGAATGATGGTGACCGCGGTGTGAAAGCCTTCCTTGGCGCCCTCGATGAAGGCCTCATAGGCATTGACGCGGCGGCGCACGGCCATCAGGAGGAAGGTGGCGATGAGGCCGAACAGCAGCACGTTGCTCAGTATCGACGACTGCCGCGTCATGGCGGCGGCGTCTAGGCTGCCGAAATACAGCACCAGCCCGCCGATCAGCGCAGTGGCCCCGCCCAGGTAGGCCAGCGTGACACGGTTCCACAGATGCAGGCGCTGGAAGAAGCCGGTGACGAAAAGACCGGTCAGGGTGCCGATGTAGGTGGTGATCAGAAGCGGCACGAAGACGTCGGTGGGGTCGGCGGCGCCGAGTTGCGCGCGGTAGGTGAAGATGGTGACCGGCAGCAGGGTGACCGATGCGGTGTTGATGACGAGGAACAGGATCTGCGCGTCGCTGGCGGTGTCGCTGGAAGGATTGAGCTTTTGCAGTTCCTGCATCGCCTTGATGCCGAGCGGGGTGGCCGCGTTGTCGAGCCCCAGCATGTTGGCGCCCATGTTCATGGTCATCGCGCCGAGCGCGGGATGGTTCGCGGGCACGTCGGGAAACAGGCGGCGGAACAACGGCGCCAGGCCGCGCGTCAGCAGTTCGAGCATGCCGGCGCGCTCGCCGACTTTCATCACGCCCAGCCACAGCGCCATCACACCGGTAAGGCCGAGCGCAATTTCAAACGCGGTCTTGCTGCTGTCGAACAGCGCCTTCACCAGCGCGGCGAAAATGGCGGCGTCGCCGAGGAAAACCAGTTTGAATGACGCAATCAGGAAGGCGACGAGAATGAAGCCGATCCACAGCGCGTTGAGCATGAAGGTCTACTACGATACCCAGCCGGCGATCACGATCAGCAGTCCGGCGGCCAGCCAGATCACCAGGCCGCGCCAGATCATGCTAACGGCACTGTCGATGCAGTCGGCGTCGGGCGCCTGGCCGGTGCCGAGCTCGGGCCGCCATACGGTCTCGCCGGCGACAGTGACGCTCTGCCCCAGCTTCACGCCCATGGCGCCGGCGCCGGCGGCGATCACCACGCCCTCCTCCGGTTCCGGCCAGGCGTCCGCCTGGGTGCGCCAGCAATAGGTGGCGTCCTCGAAGTTGCCGGCGATGGCGTAGGTGAGCGCGGTCAGCCGCGCGGGCACCCAGTTGATGAGGTGGAAGACGCGCTGCGCGCACTGGCCGAAGCGGCCGCGCGAGACTTCCCAGCGCCGCGCCAGGATCGAGGCGGCGCGGAACAGCACGGCGCCGACCGGCCCCAGCGGCACCAGCAGCACGAACCAGAACAGCACGCCGAACATCTGCCGGTAGCTAGCCGCCATCACCTGCTCGATGGTGACGCGCGCGAGTTCGTCGGCGCTGAACTGGCTGGTATCGCCGCCACGCCAGGCAATGAGCTGCTCACGCGCCGCATCGAGCTCGCCGGCGCGCAGCAGGCGCGCAATGCGCTCGGCGTCGTCGCTGTAATATTTGAAGCCGAGGGTGAAATACAGCACCGCCACGTTCCACGCCCAGCCCAGCAGCGGGCTGACGCCGCTCAGCAGCACATAGATCAGCCACACCGCGACCAGCCACGGCACCACCGCCAGCGTCCAGGCAATCGCGCCGTGGGTGTATTCGCCGGCGTTGAGCTTGTCTTCGAGCCAATGGATGAAGCGGGTGTAATGCTGGTAGTACGGCAAGGGCTGCCGCAGCGGGCGCAGATGTTCGAGGGCAAGGGCAGCGAGCACGGAAAAGAAAGCCATCAGCGATTCATCTCCAGGGTGAAGGTGCCGATCCGGCCCGCCTGGCCTGCCGGCCGGTACAGTTCGATGGTCGGCATGACGATGGCTTGCCCGCGCGGCTCCAGCGTATCGGACAGCGCCTGGTAGGCCTTGGACGGCGCCAGCAGCACCGCGGCCTGCACCTGCGCGCGATAGACCGGACGGCGCTCGATGCGGCCTTCTTTCAGGCCTGCCGGAACCGGGGCATCGTCGGCCAGGGTGTAGCCCACTTGCGCGCTCACCTTGCCGCTGGTTGCGCGCGGGTCGGTCAGGATCACGCTGATCGTGTCGCCCGCCTCCACCTTGGCGGCGCTGAACTCGTCCAGCGCCTTGCGCTGCGTTTTGCGCAGGTTGCTGATCGGGCCCTCGTAATCGAGGTAGGCATAACGGTAAGGCCCCGCCTCGGTTTCCGTCACGCTAACCGTGCTGAAACCGCCCCACCACCAGAACACCGCCAGCAGCGGCAAGATGAACGCCAGCACAAACGCCGGCCACTGTTTTTTGAACACGCCTGACACTCCCGTTTACAGATCTGAAGATATCACAGCATCACCCGCCGGTGCCCAGGACTGCCGAACGCCCTGTCTATAATGTTTGCGGACCCGTCGATGGATATTTGTTATGCACCATATTCTGCTCGCGCTGTTCTGCCTTGCCTTCCTGCCTGCCTGGGCCGGCAGCGAAGTCGCCACCGTGCCGATGAAGGCGGTCAAGCTGGGCCCCCACAGTTATTTCGTGCAGGGCCTGCCCGGCGCGGCTTCCAGCGAAAATCAGGGTTTCATGTCTAACGCCGGCTTTGTGGTCACTCGCGACGGCGTGGTCGTGTTCGACGCGCTGGCCTCGCCGCCGCTGGCGCAAAAGCTGGTCGGCCTGATCCGCAAGATCACCCGGCAGCCGATCAGGCGCGTGATCGTCAGCCATTACCACGCCGACCATTTCTATGGCCTGCAGGTGTTCAAGGCGCTGGGGGCCGAAATCTGGGCGCACCGCCTGGCCGAAGGTGCCACGCGTACGGAAGAAGCAGCCCAGCGCCTGGCCCAGCGCAGGGAGGTGCTTTTCCCCTGGGTGAACGAGAATACGCAACTGCTGGAGGCGGACCATTTCGTCGAAGGCGACATGGACTTTGAAATGGGCGGGCTGAAGTTCGCGCTGCGTTACGTCGGTCCGGCGCACTCCAGCGAAGACCTGGCGTTGATGGTCACGCAGGACGGCGTGCTGTTTGCAGGCGACCTGGTGTTTCGCGGCCGCGTGCCGTTTGTCGGTGACGCCGACAGCGGCAGCTGGATTGCCGCGCTCGACAAACTGATCGCGCTCAAGCCCAAAGTGCTGGTGCCCGGCCACGGCGCCCCTTCGCGCAACCCGGGCGCCGACCTGGCGTTCACGCGCGATTACCTGAAGTTCCTGCGCATCCACATGGGCAAGGCTGCGCGCGACCTGGTTCCTTTCGAGGAAGCCTACGAAAAAACCGACTGGTCGAAATACCGCTTCATGCCTGCATTCAATGAGGCCAACCGGGCGAACGCGTACAACCAGTATCTGCGGCTGGAACAGGAAGGCGCAGGGAAGTAACCGGGCCGGCTGAAGCAGCCGTTTTCAGGGTGGACTGCGGTTTGCCCCGCAACTCACGCAATTGCGCCATAAAGCGCGATAATTGCCGCCAATATCAAAAATACGCGCGGCAAATCCAACCGTCCCGACATGCTTTGCTCCCCCGAAGAACTCCTGCAGAAAAGCCTGGCATTGTCGAACACATGGCAGCGCTATCAGGCGGTACCGAGTTTCGAAAGCTTCGTCGAGCTTGCGGTATCGATCAACAGCTTCACCGAGTTCCTGATCGACAAGGGCATCACGGCGCTGCATCACGCCAGCCACCAGCTGGAGCAGGTGACGCTGGCCTTGTTCAACAAGGAAATTGGACATCCGCTACCGCAGGAGGTGCTGGACGACCTGAACGAACGCGTGCTCGCACTGGGACGCATGGCCAATACCCATGCCACCGCGACCGCCGACCTGGCCGAGCGGCGCCATGACTTGCAGCACCCCACCCCCCATGACCTGCGGGTCAGCCAGACCTGGCTGATCGGGCATGACCCGACGGCCTGGGCAGGCCTGCAGGCTCAGCTCGGATATTTCGGCATGGACGCGACCTTCATCACCTGGGAAGAGTCCCTGCCCGATACCGCAGGCGTCGCCCCGCTGCTGCTGCTCGATCTGAACAGCCTGCCCAAATCCGAGTGGAGCGCCCGCATCCAGGCGCTGCGGCAGCGGTTTGCGATGGGGCAGCTGATCGGTCTCGGGGTGGACTCCGATTTCGAGCAGCTGCAGCAAGCCCTGCGCGGCGGGTGCGACAGCTGCCTGCTGGAAGGCATGCCCTCGCATGCCATCGTCGGGCACATCCTGGAACTGAACGAGCGGCACGACCAGGAAGCGTATCGCGTGCTGATCGTGGAAGACTCCAAGACCGCCAGTCATCTGATTCACCGCACGCTGGAAGAAAACCAGATCGTTTCCGAAATCGTCAACGACCCGCGCCAGGCGCTGAATGCGCTGCGGCGATTCAACCCCGACCTGATCCTGATGGACATGTACATGCCGAACTGCACCGGCGTCGAGGCCGCGCGCATCATTCGTCAGCACAGCGAGTTCCTCAGCACCCCGATCGTCTATCTCTCCGGCGAGACCAACGTCGCGCTGCAGGTCGATGCCATGCGGCTGGGCGGCGATCACTTCCTCACCAAGCCATTCAACCCGGTGTTCCTCAACGCGATCGTCAAAAGCAAGATCGAGCGTTACCGCTCGCTGCGCCGCACCATGTACCACGACAGCCTGACCGGCCTGCTCAACCACTCCAGCGGCAAGAACACGCTGGACATGGTGCTGTCCAGCGTGGCGCACGAAGGCGGTTTCCTGTCGGTGGTGATGATGGACATCGACCATTTCAAGCAGGTCAACGACACCTACGGCCACCCCGTGGGCGACCAGGTGATTCGCAGCCTGTCGTGGCTGCTCAAGCAGCGCCTGCGCAAGCAGGACATCATCTGCCGCTACGGCGGCGAGGAATTTCTCATCGGCCTGCCGCACACCGATGCCGAACAGGCATACGCCATCATGGATCGCATCCGCCAGGACTTTTCGCAAATCCGGCATCCCTTTGGCGACCGCCATTTCCTTGCCACCGCCAGCGGCGGCATCGCCACCTACCCGCTTTATCAAAACGGCGACTCGCTGATCAAGGCAGCCGACGAGGCGCTCTACCAGGCCAAGCGCGACGGCCGCAACCGCATTCACGCCGACGAAGACTGATAAGCAGGCCGGGCGCTCAGTTCAGGATCAGTTTCAGGCCGATCAGGATGGTCACGATTTCAAACGAGCGTTTGATCCACAGGTTGCCTTTCCTGATCGCCAGGTGGCTGCCCAGATAGCCGCCGAGGATAGAGCCGGCCAGCAGCGCCGGCATCCAGTCCCACGCCACCGTGCCGATCACGCCCAGCACCAGCGCGCCGGCGCCGTTCCACACCAGCCCGCACAGGATCAGCGTGTAGGCGACGGCCCGGGTGTAGTCGAGGCCGAACCAGCGGATCAGCCAGATGGTGAGGAACAGCCCGGTACCGCTGGTGATCGAGCCGTTGAGGAAGCCGACGACGAAGAGTCCTGCTACGCCGCCGACCAGTTCCGCGCCCTGCCGATTCCTGGGCGCATGCTCCATCCCCAGACGAGGCTTGAACACCGAATACAGACCCAGCCCCAGCGTCAGCACCCCCAGCGCCAGCGTGGCGATGTGCTCGGGGATCTGCAGGATCGTCACCGCGCCCAGCACCACGCCGGGCAGGCCGGCGCCGAGGATGATCAGCGAGAAGCGGCGTTCGAGATGCGACTCCTTCAGGTGCCTGAGCGTGGCGCCCAGCCCGAGCGCGACGCTGGCGACCTTGTGGGTGGCAAGTGCCACGCCGAACGGCAGTCCGAGGAAAATCAGCATGGGAAACTGGATCAGCCCCGCGCCGCCGCCGGACAGGGCCGAAAAGAAATTCGCCGCCAGCGAGGCGACGAACAGGATCAGCTGGTCGAGCACGCTTATTGAGCCGTGATGCCGATTTCCGCCGGGAATCTGGCATAGACCAGTTTCAGGCCCGCTTCGGCGATGGCCTGCAGCAACCGGTCGGCCATCGCCGCCTCGACGAAAAACTCCACCACCACCGGCAGCTCGCCCGCGAGTTCGAAAAATCCCGCATCGTGGCGGCCGTTGCGACCGAAGCCGGCCAGCGCACGGAACGCCGAGCCGCCGCCGATGCCCAGTTCCTGGGCTGCATCGAGTAGCCATTCGTAGGTGAGCTTGCCGTGATGGCGGCTGGCTTCGGACACAAACACCTGCAGGCAGACCGCGTTCATTTGAAAAACCTCATCGAATAAAACCCCAGTCCGGTGGCGAGGAAGGAGCCCGTCATGTGGGAAAACGCAATCAGGCCGCCGGTGAGCCACAGGCCGCGCATCAGCGCAGTGACGACTTCGGCGGAAAAGGTGGAAAACGTGGTCAGCCCGCCCAACAGGCCGGTGATGAGAAACAGCCGCGCTTCCGGCGGCACACCGGGGTGATCGGCAAACCAGGCGATGACGAGGCCAATGAAATAACCGCCAACCAAGTTGGCGGCCAGGGTGCCGAGCGGCATTGAGGGAAATACGGGATTCAGCCATAGCCCCAGCCCCCAACGCAGCCATGCGCCGATGGCGGCGCCCAGGCCGATCGCGAGGAAGGCGGTCATGGCTGGCGTGTGGCGGATTGAGTCATGCCCGTATTCTAGCCGACGCCCTCCCGGACAAGCACCCTCACCCTCCACAATGCCTTGATTGCCTCAGCAGAAAGACATGACCCGGACATCACTCACCCCAAACAGCCGCATGGGAAGCCTGCCGCAGAGAAAATTGATTCAGCTACCTCACGGCTGGCCGACTCAACCGCCCCGGTGACGAGGATGTGCCGCTAACCGCTCCTCCCAGGCCCACAATCCGATCACCGGCTCGTCCGGCGGCGTTTCAGTCTCGATGCGAAGCTGACTGAGCGCCCAGTCGCGCGCGCCAGACGGAAGCCCCGGGTAGAGCGCACGATGACCTGCTGTCAAGGCAATCAGCCCGGCAAGCTCGTTGTCGAGTCGGGGGCTGGCCGCATTGCGCATGCGTGCATCAAGCCAGCGCCCGGCCATGGCAGTGATCGCTGCAAGCCGCTCGCGTCGCACCCGGTCCGGACGCACTTGCTCAAGCTCGGCGCCTGCGGCGAGCACCCAGAACCAGCTATGCGGCAGGTCGGGGGAGAATAGGCGCCCATCGCGCCAGAGGTGATACAGGCGGCCGTCGCGCCACATCTCCCGCAGCAGAAAATCCATGGTCTGTGCTGCGTGATCGATCACCTCCTTGCGCCCATCGAAACGACCCAGACGCAGCAGCGCCCAGACCGTCTGGGCATTGGTGTCGGTGCGTTTGGCCCGGTCCACGGGCGGCGCGTGGCGGCGCAATCGCTCGGGTGGCGGGAGTACGTAGTACGCATTGTCTGCGAACTGCGACTGGAAGAATCCACCGTGAGCCTTGTCCCACAGCACGTTGCGCAGGTAATCCCATGCCTCGATGGCATTCTGCCGCGCCTGCGGGTCGCGCACGCCGGCCTGGGCCTGCCGGACCGCCATCCAGGCATTGATTTCGAGCAGCTTGGAGGATTCGAGATAGTCCTCCCGGGTGGGGTCGACAAAGTTGAAGAAACCCTTGCCGATCGGGTCCCAGAGCCGCTGCCGGTCTGCCCGAGCGGCGCGCTGGACACGCGCTTTCCACAAGCCATGCTCCATCAGATAAATCCAGGTCAGCAACGGGGTGCGTCGATACGTCACGCCGGTCTCGAACTGGCCCGAAATCGTTTCTCGCGCCGGGTCGTACAGGGAATCGAGGTGTCGCAAATAAGCAGCGCGGAAGGCTTGGTAGCTTTTGCGATCGAGCGAAGCGGGCTGATGCAGCACCTCGCCGGGCGCGCGCGTCACCTCCGGCTGCCGCCCTGATCGCATCCCAAGCGTAGCCAGCAGGTTGACCAGGTCCTCTGCCGGCATCACGCCGACAAATTGGCCGAGCACGGATCCGTCCGGCGATAGCACAACCGTGAACGGCAGGCCCTTGCCACCATGGCGCCGCATCAAATCCGGGCGCGCGTCGAAGTCCACCACCACCCGAATGAAATCACGCGCCAGCATCGCGCGCACCCCGGGCTTGTCGAGAACATCGCGTTTGTATTGCTGACACCAGCTGCACCAGCCGGCGTCAAAGTAGACGAATGCAGGCTTGCCTGAAGCGCGGGCGCGCTCCATCCCGACCTCGAATCCCGTAACCCAGCCCTGCCGTTCCCACTGCGCCCGCTCGAATCCCGCTGCCCGAGGCTGGCCAAGGAATATCAGAAGCAGGCCTAGAAAGGCCGCAAGGGAAGTGGATTGAAAGCACAGCAACCGTCTGTTCATCAGAACCTTGACCTCAGTTGTGGCTTGGGTGACGCGGCTTCTAACTCAAATAATGATGCGCGGCGTGCCGCAGACAGCTAGGGGAGACGCTGATTAATTCGTCATTGCGTCCATGTACGCAATGACAGCCATATTGCAGACGCATCATCACCCCAACAACCGCCTGCCCCTTGTGGGCAAGACGGACCTTTGGACTGATGCCGTCAAGGATTACAGTGCCTCCTTGACGATCTCGGTCAACAGTTTTTCAACATCGGCCAGCGCCTTCTTGAGCGCAGGATTTTTGGAGGTCGGCGGCTTCCGGAAAGCTACGTAGATATGCTTGTCGTTGGGGATCTTGTATATCGCCACGCTATACGGGCACAGCACAATGGCATGCGGGTCGGCTTCCATCATGACGCGGGAAACCGTGGCGCTGCAAAACTCCATCTGTTCGCCAAATTCGTAGACTTGCCTGGTTTTACCCAGATCCTTGCCGGTGCGCTCCAGCATGTCGGCGATATGGTTGCTGTGGGTAATCAACAGCCCCTTGCCCTCGATCGACATGGCGACCGAATCACGCACCTCCTGGAACGTCCCCTGAGTCTTGAACAGCACGGTGTAGCCTTCGGCAGCCATCGCGGAAAGCGGCAACCAGAGCATCGCGCACAGGGCGAGGAGGGGTTTCATGGCGGTTTCCTTTGATTGCAAAGCCTTATTTTCTGCCCTTTGCGGGATATCGGCAATGGTCGTTTGATACACTCGCCGCATGGCGACACAACTGAAAGCGGCACAACTCAAGGCTGATGGCCGTTTCTGGCTCACACTGGATGGCAAGAGTTTCCTGGGTCGCGGCCGTGTCGAATTGCTGCAGCGCATCCGCGAAACCGGTTCCATCTCCAAAGCTGCCAAGGCCATGAAAATGAGCTATAAGGCGGCATGGGATGCGGTGGATGCGATGAACGCCGCGTGGCAGTCGCCGCTGGTCGAGAGCGGCCCCGCTGGCAGCCGCCTGACCGAAGACGCCGAGCGGCTGATCACGGCCTATCAGCGAGCGGAGGCCGAACATACCGCGTTCATGGCCAGGCTGGAGAACTCGCTCCCTGCCCACACTGCCGGATAGCGATCCCAAACAACCGCCCGCTTCGGCGTAACCATCAGGACGTCATGGCCTGGTTTTGTAAAACGTCAGCGGCAATGCGCTGTCCTTCATCACCGCCGGTTTCATTTTCCCCACCACGTGCATTTCGCACGGCTTGCAATCGAAGCGCAGGGTGAGTTTTTCGCTGCCGTTGATCAGCGTCAGCGGTGCGGCGCGCACGGTGCCCTGCACGCCGGTGACGCCCTTGGCCTGCTTGGGACACAGGGAGAGCGAATAGCGCACGCAATGCTTGGTGATCATCAGCGAGACTTCACCGGCTTCTTCGTGGCTCTCGTACGCGGCGGCAATCACCTGCACGCCATGCCTGGCGTAAAAGTCGCGCGCCTTGTGATTGTAGACGTTGGCGAGATAGCTCAGCGTGTCTTCAGGGTATGTCGCCGGCGGCTCGACTGCCGGCGCACGCAGGGGCCGAACATAGGCGGCAGCGCGTACGCGTTCCAGCGCCTCGACGGCATCGCGGCGTAGGGCGTTGACGAAGGACGCGGGCACGAACCAGGGCCGAGTTAACTCCAGCGCAATTCCCATGGCTGCAAACGGAGTCGTGCCAAGCTTGCCCAGATGTTCGCGCAAAGTGGCCTCGGCTTTGGCGGCGTCCCTGGCAGCCTCCTTGGCGTGCGCCGCCGCCACGGTGACGGCATGACCGTCCTCGTCGGTCAGCGTCAGCGAAAATCCTGCCGCGGTTTCATCCAGCCGCATCCACACGCCGATGCGGCGTTCGCTGGATTGCTTGTCCAGCAGGCGCGTCCAGTTCATGTCGCGGTTGCGGTTCACCGCCGTGCCGGCGCGCAAGTCCTTGAAGCTTGAAATCGGTTCGCGCGGAAACACCCGCCATACGCCCTCGCCTGCTTTCTCGGCGCGGTTAATGGCGAGGCCTGCCAGCTCTTTCTGCAGCGTGTAATAGCAGAGACCATCGCCATTGTTCAGCACGATGTCGAGCGGGTCGGTTTGCAGCTCAACCCATTTGTCGCCGACCTTGCTGACATAGCCAACCGGCAACCCGGGGTTTTTCGGCGTATCGAAGGCGCCGATGTCGTCACGGCGGCCGCCGACGAAGTAATCGGTGAATTCGCGGTTGAAGTTCTGGTCGGGGTCGGGGGTGAAGGCGAACGTGGTGCGGCCGGAGGATGAACGTGCGAATTCGGGGCGACGTTCGATCAGTTCATCAAGCAATTTGCGGTAATGGGCGGTGATGTTCTTCACGTAGCCCATGTCCTTGTAGCGCCCTTCGATCTTGAAGCTGCGGATACCGGCGTCGACGAGCGCTTCGAGGTTGTCGCTCTGGTTGTTGTCCTTCATGGAAAGAACATGTTTGTCGTGCGCGACGATGCGCCCTTCCATGTCGGTGACCTGGTACGGCAGGCGGCAGGCCTGCGAGCAGTCGCCGCGGTTGGCGCTGCGCCCGGTGTGGGCGTGGCTGATGTAGCACTGGCCGCTGTAGGCGACGCACAGCGCGCCGTGGACGAAGAATTCGAGCACCGTTTCGGGCCGCAGGGTGGCGCGGATGGCGGCGATCTGTTTCAAATCCAGTTCGCGCGCGAGCACGATCTGGCTCAAACCCACGTCCTGCAGGAACGCGGCCTTCTCCGGCGTGCGGATGTCGCACTGCGTGCTGGCGTGCAGCTGGATCGGCGGCAGGTCGAGTTCCAGCAGGCCCATGTCCTGGATGATGAGCGCGTCGACGCCCGCGTCATAGAGCTGCCAGATCTGCTGGCGAGCCGGTTCGAGCTCGTTGTCGGCGAGGATGGTGTTCAGCGTGACGAATATGCGCGCATTGAAGCGATGCGCGTGCGCCACCAGCCGCGCGATGTCGGCGATGTCGTTGGCTGCCGCTGCGCGCGCGCCGAACGACGGCCCGCCGATATACACGGCGTCGGCGCCGTGGTTGACGGCTTCGATGCCGATGTCGGCGTCGCGCGCGGGCGCGAGGAGTTCGAGTTGGTGGGGCAGCACAGGCGGGGTCCGGACGGCAAAGGCGTATTTTACCGGACCCCGCCTGGGCGGGCGCGGCTTACTGCGCCGGCTTGTTGACCGCCTCGATGGCGATGGTCAGCACGACTTCGTCGCTGACGAAGGGCACGTTCTTGCCCATGTTGAATTCCGAGCGCTTGACCGTGGTGGTGGCGTTGGCACCGCAGGCGTCGACCTTGAGCATGGGGTGCGGCTGGCACTTGAAGTGGGTGAGCTTGAGCGTCACCGGCTTGGTCACGTCCTTGATGGTGAGGTTGCCCGTCACGCTCGCCGGCTGGTCGCCCTTGAACTTCATCCCGGTCGACTTGAAGGTGATGGTCGGATAGACTTGGGTGTCGAAGAAATCGGCCGCCTGGATGTGCTCGTTGAAGAGCGGATACCCGGTGTTGACCGAGGTGGTGTCGATGACGACGTCGACCGCGCCGGTTTTCGCCTTGCGGTCGAGGATGACGGTGCCGCTGGTCTTGTCGAAGCGGTGGGTCTGCTTGGAGAAACCCAGGTGGTCGTAGGTGAAGTACGGGTAGGTGTGGCTGTTGTCGATGGTGTAGGTCACCGGCGCGGCCTGGGCGGCGAAGCTGGCGGCGGCGAGTGCGGCAAACAGGGCGATGCGTTTCATGGGTGGCTCTCCTTGGGTGAATGAACAACGATTACTTGCCGGTGGCGGCAATGCGGAACTTGACCGGGACTTCGTTGGCGACAGTAGCGACGTCGGCCCACATGCCTTCGCCGATGCCGAAGTCGAGGCGCTTAAGGACGAAGCTGCCGTCGAAGGTGGAAGCTGCCTTGCCCGGGGTGTAGGTGACCGGGATGACCAGGTCGCGCGTCCTGCCCTTGAGCGTGAGCGCGCCGCGCAGCTCGAAGCGGTTGTTGCCGAGCGCGCGCACTTCCTTCGAAACGAAGGCCGCCTTGGGATACATGCTGCGGTTGAACCACAGCTTGCCCGCGGATTCGTCGTCGGCCTCGCGCGAGCCGGCATCGATGCTGGCGAGGTCGATCTCGATCGTCGCGCGCGCCGCCTCGGGCTTCGCCGGGTCAAAAGCCATCTGCACGGTGAAGCGTTTGAAGCCGCCCTTGATCGGCACGCCCATCTGGCGGAATTCGAAGTCGACGCGGCTCTGCTTGGGCAGCACCGTGGTGTATTCGACGGCGTGCGCGGCCGGGGCGGCCAGCACGGCCATCAGGGTGAAGACTGCGAGTTTCATGCGTGCTCCTTTCTGCCCAGGCCCATGCGCTGCAGGAAGGGCCGGCGTTCGATGAAATGGTGCTTCAGCGCGGCGGCCATGTGCAGGATGACCAGCGCCGCCAGCGTGTAGTTCAATGACATATGCACCGTGGCGAGCAGGTCGCCGAGTTCGCGGTTGCGTTCCAAGAGGTCGGGCAGCGGGATCACGCCGAACCACACGGTCTGGAAACCCTTGGCCGAGCTCATCAGCCAACCCGACAGCGGAATCGCGACCATCAGCGCATACAGCGCGCCATGCGCGACCGCGCCGGCGCGCCGCTGCCACACGGGCATGTCGTCCGGCAGCGGCGGCGGCGTATGGGTCAGCCGCCAGGCCAGGCGGATCGCCACCAGCAGGAACACCGTCACGCCGATCCACTTGTGGTAGCTGTAGAGCTTGAGCTTGTCGGGCGACAGCGGCAGGTCGACCATGTAGAGGCCGAGCGGGAAGGCTGTGAAGATCAGCAGCGCGACGAGCCAGTGCAGCGCGATCGCGGTCGTCGAATAGCGGTTTGCGGTATTCATGCCGTCTCCTTCCGGAACACCTGCTCGAGTTCGTTGAGCGCCTTCTGCCAGCGCGCGAGATCGGTGACGCCCGCCTCGGCGAAGGCCGCGGCGAGATGCGCCATGTGCTTCGGGAACACCCGCGCGAAGAGTTTTTCGCCCGCCTGCGTCAGGCGCACGATCTGGCAGCGGCGGTCGCTTTCGTGCGCCATACGTCCGACCCAGCCCCGCTCGGCGAGGCGGTCGACCACGCCGGTGAGCGTGCCCTTGGTGATCAGGGTCTTTTCGCCGAGTTCGGTCGCCGTCATGCCGGGGGTGTTGCCCAGCGTCGCGATCACGTCGAACTGCGGCGGCGTGAGGCCCATGGCGCGGATGTCCGCCGCGGAGTAGGCCTCGAAGGCCTGGTAGCACTGCACCAGCGCTTGCATGGTCGGCAGGAAGGGGTACGGCTGGCTCATCGCTCGCTCGATTGGTTCGTGTTAGAATCAATTTAGTTCGCATTAGAACTATTGTCAAGCGCGCGCCCAAAATGTTTCGGGAACCCCCGTCGCGCCGCACGTTCGAACCCCGCATGACGCCCCACGACACCCCGCCCCCGCATGCTGCGCCTCCCGTGTTGACGCTGTATTACGACGGCGGCTGCCCGGTGTGTACGCGCGAAATAGGTTTCTACCAGCGCTGCCGCGGCGCGGAACGCATCCGCTGGGTCGATCTCGCGCGCTGTGAAGACGCGGAACTGGGAACCGACCTGAGCCGCGAAGCGGCTTACGCCCGTCTCCATGCACGCATCCCGGACGGCACGCTGCTGTCTGGCGCGCGCGCCTTCGCCGCGCTGTGGCAGGCACTGCCTGGTTTTGTCTGGGCCGGGCGCGTGGCGGCGCTGCCCGGCATCGTGCACGGGCTCGAAGCGGGCTATCGTTTTTTTCTGAAAGTGCGCCGGCTGTGGCGCAAGGACGCGGGCGCCTGTCCGCTACCGGACAGGCCGCCTGCCGAATGACACGAAGCCCCGGAAACGATCGTCCGGGGCTTCGTCGTTTACGTGGCCTCGCCCTCCCCCACGGGCGCGCCGGACGCTTCGCAACGGCCTGCACAAGACTCACCCGCGCCGATGGCCTCCCGGCCCGCCATGAGATGCGCCAGCCAGGCGTTGGAAATCTTTTCCTGCACGCTGTTCTGCCCCTGGCGCGCCTTGAGGTTGGCGAAATCGAGTTCGAACAGCGGCTGATGCTGGTTGAAGCAGGAGAAGACGAATTTGGAAGGCTCGCCGGTCGAACTGTCCACATGCCGGCACAGGCACTGCGCGCAGACCTCCTTCATCATGCACTGCATCGGGCTGTTCACCGCCGCGATGGCGTTGAATTGCGGCTTCAGCGCCGGCTTCAGCTCCGCGCGCAGCGCGCGGCGGAAAACCTCCATCGCTTCCGGATGATCGGACAGGATGAACTGGTCGGTCTGGCGTACCCAGTCGGCGAACGGTGCTTCCATCTCGGTACAGGACTGCAGGAATTCATCCAGCCCATGCACGAAGCAGGCGTCCTGCTGCCGCCGCAGGGTCAGCGCCGGCCCTTCGTCCAGTACCCAGATCGCCTGGTCGGTGAGGATTTCGATGACGCGCTGCACGGCCCGCGCCCGCTCGGTGTTGCGGAAGTGGCCGATGAACACGATGCGGTTGCCGGCCGCGCGCCACATCGCCGCGCCGTCGACGGTGCTGGTGACGGCCGAGTGCCCGCCTGCCACGGTCACGGTCGCGTTTTCCGGCACCGGCAGGCCGGTGCCGGTCGGGCCCATCAGGATCACGCGCGTGCCCGGCTTGAGCGACGCGGCGATGCGGCTCGACACGCCGACGCTGTTGATGAGCAGCTGCACTTCGCCGCGCGCCTTGTCCACATGCACGCCGTCGATGGCCATGCCTTCCATCGCCAGCATCTGTCCCGCCACGTGTTCCGCATGTCTCTCGAAGTTCTGCAGCCGATACACCTGACCCGGCAGCCAGTGCTTCGTCGCCTGCGGCGCGCGGACGGTCAGGCTGGTGAGATGCGGCGCCAGACGCTCGACTGCCACCACCTCGGGACACAGGACAACGTCCAGCGACGCAGCGAAGGTATCGAATGCGTCCTGATCGGGTACGTCCACCTGTTGTGATGCGCGCCCCAGCAGAAGCGTGGTGATGTCGCGTGCCGCGTGCTTGCTCGACGCCATCGCCTTCACCACGCTGCCGTGGTACCAGGGATGGTTGTCGCCGACGAAGGACACCTTGAGGTTGCCTGCACGATAGGAGGTGAAGAAGCCCGGCTGTTCGCCTTTGCAATGCCCCGCCGAGGGCACCCGCACCATGTCCCCCGTCTCGTCGATGCGATAGGCGGCGAAATACTTGCCGTCCATCTCGAACGTGCCTCGATGCTCGCGCTCGTATACGGTGTTGGGAATGCTGCCGGCAGCCACCAGCACCGCGCGCGCCGGCAGCGAGACCTGTTCACCGCTTTCCGAGTGCACGCAGCGCAAGTTCTGCACATGGCCGTGTTCGTCGAGGACCGCCTCGGTCGGCTCCAGGCGTTCCGCGTAGTAAATGCCTTCCTCCAGCGCCTTGACGATCTCTTCGTGGTTGCGCAGGTAGGCCGGCGATTCGGCCATGGCGCGGCGGTAGACCACGGTGACGCCGCCCCAGGCGCGGATCAGTGGCGTAAAGTCGGGCGACTCGCCGGTTGCACGCGCGCGTTCACGCTCGGCGCGCACCACCCGGCCGTGCGCCAGGAATTCCTCCAGTACGCCCCGTTCGTACGCGTCGAACAAGCCGGCGCGCGCTTCCCCGACCGCGTCCCAGCGCGCCAGCACCTTCTCCACCTGGCGGATGTAGTACGCCTGCACTTCGGTGGCGGTATCGATCGCGGTCAGTCCGCCGCCGATCACTACCGCCGGCAGGCGTACCTGCAGATTGGCGAGGCTGTCGCGCTTGGCCGCGCCGGTCAGTTGCAGCGCCATCAGGAAATCGCTCGCCTGGCGCATGCCGCGGGCCATGTTGTTGCGCACCGGCAGCACGGTGGGGCGGCCAGCTCCGGTCGCCAGCGTCACGTGATCGAACCCGAGCGCCGGTACATCTTCCAGGGTAATCGTGCCGCCGAACCGGATGCCGCCGTAGACGCGGAAGGTGGGCTGGCGTTCGAGCACCAGCCGGATCAGGGTGAGGAAATTCTTGTCCCAGCGCACCGTGATGCCATACTCTGCGACGCCTCCAAAGCCGGAGTTGGTACGTGTATCCAGTGGCTGATACAGATCGGCGGCATTCTCCACGGGCCTGGTCGGCCGACCGTTTGCGTCAAGCAGCTCCGGCGCCAGCGGTTCGATCTTGAGGCCATCCACGATCACCACGCCAAAGCCTTCCTGCAGCAAATGATGGGCGAGGTTGAATCCGGCCGGCCCCGCGCCCACGCATAGGATATTCCTGCCGTTATAGGGGAGGCGATATGGCCGCGTGCGGTTGAGTGGGTTCCACTGCGTCAGGGTGAAATAGAGCTCGAATCCCCAGCACCACTCCAGCACGTCGGTGAGGATGCGTGTTTCGATCTCCGGAATGTTCACCGCATCCTGCTTCTGGTAGATACAGCTCTTCATGCAATCATTGCAGATGCGGTGCCCGGTGGCCGGCAGCAGGGGATTGTCCAGCATGATCATCGCCAGCGCGCCCAGAGTGTAGCCGTCGCGCTTGAGCGTGTGCGCTTCGGAGATGCGCTCCTCCAGCGGGCAGCCGGTGAGCCCAACGTCCAGTGGATTGGCGCGAAAGCCCTCCCCTTCCTTGGCGGGAAATCCTTTGGAGCAGAAATCGCCGGAATGGTCGTGGCAGTAGACGCAGTAGTGCACCTGGTCCATGGTTTGGCGCAGACTCGGCCGGCGATCCGTCAGATCGAAGCCGTCACGCCTGCGCTGCGACTCGGGTGGGCCGGACATGCGTTTTGCGTCATCGCCTTCGATCGCGGCAATTGGCACCAGCTTGAAGTAGTCGGTAGCCTGCGGCTGTTTGAGACTGACCCAGCCGGCCGTGGCGGCCCGGCCGGCGGCGCTGTGGCAGGCGGCGTGCAGCCACTCCTCCAGCAGCGCCAGTTGCGCCGCGTTGCCGGTTTGCGTTGCATCGGCCCACAGCCGGGCTACGCTCCATTCGCGGTCGCCTTCCGGCGTCAGTGACAGAAGCCGGTCGAGCTCGGAGAAATCCCGCACCGGTTCCACGCGCTTCTTGCGGATGCGGCGTTTGACGAATTCGCTCTTGAAGGCGCGCACGATCCCATCCCGCTCCTGCGCGGCGCGCAGGGCGTCACGCGACGCGCCGACGCCGAATGCCACCACCAGAAAATCCTCCACTTCGCGCGCAAGCGTAATCAGCATAGCGGACTCCTCCGGGCCGATTAAAGCGCCGCCGCTCCGGTAGTTCAAATAGCGGGCGTGGAGCGCACTATCACGTTCGGCGAGCCAAGTTCCGAACAACCGATCAAGCACCGGAAGTGCCTCGGCCCGATACAGGTCCTCATAAAGAAATCCTTCAAGACACAGTCGCAAGGTTGGCGTCATCACGCATCCTTTTCACGTTGAAAGTACATGTCATAACAAGCAAGTGGAAGCAAAAGGCCGGTATACCGGCCTGGTATACCGGCCTTCCGTTTAAATCAGCTCCGCCACGCCCTGCGGCCCGACCTCGATATCGAAACCGGCCAGCCCGCTCTCCTTGAGCTCGCCGCCCATGGCTTTCAGGCTCTCTTCGGCGATCAGGTCACGCAGCTGCTGCTTGAGCTGGAGATACTCCGGGCTGAGCGCCATGTCGGGCGTGCGCGGCCGCGGCAGCGGAATGGGAATTTCGGCCTTGATCTGGCCCGGCCGCGCCGTCATCACGTACACCCGGTCCGACAGGAAGATGCTCTCGTCGATGTCGTGGGTGATGAACAGCACCGAGATGCGGAAGCGTTGCCACATATTGGTCAGAATCTGCTGCATGACGACGCGGGTCTGGGCATCGAGCGCGCCGAAGGGTTCGTCCATCAGCAGCACCTGGGGGCTGGTGGCCAGGGCGCGCACGATGCCCACGCGCTGCTTCATGCCGCCGGAAAGCTGGTCCGGGTGGTGGTTTTCGAAGGCCAGCAGCCCGGCCAGCCCGAGCAGCGTGCGCGCCGCCTGTTCACGCTGGTACGCATCCATGCCCTGCTGCTTCAGTCCGAACTCCACGTTCTTGCGCACAGTGAGCCAGGGAAAGAGCGAGTACTGCTGGAACACCATCCCCCTATCCGCACCGGGCTTCTCGGTGGGTTTGCCATCCATGGTGACCTTGCCATCGCTCGGCTTGACGAAGCCCGCCACCACGTTGAGCAGGGTGGACTTGCCGCAGCCGGAAGGCCCGATGATGGAGACGAACTCGCCCGGCTTCACCTCCATGGACACGTCGCTGACCGCCTCGACCGCCGAGGCATTGCGGCCGAAGCGCACGCGCAGGTGTTCCACCACAATGTGGCCAGTGTCGTTGGCCGTGTCGTTGGCCGTGTCGCTGGCTTTATCGGCTGGTTTGCTCATCATTTCTGTCCCCCATGAGTGCTGCCAGCCATCCACGGCATCAGCAGGTTGCCGAGCACACGAATACCACCGCTGCACACCAGCCCCAGCACGCCGATCACGATCATGCCGATGGCGATGTCGGCGTATTCGATCAGCGAGTAGGCCTCCCAGGTGAAGTAGCCGATGCCGTACTGCCCCGAGATCATCTCGGCCGCGATCAGGGACACCCAGGCCACCCCCATGCCGATGGCAAGGCCGGTGAAGATGTGCGGCAAGGCTGCCGGCAGCACGACCTGGCGCAACAATCCGAATTCCGTCACGCCCAGACAACGGGCCGCACGCAGCAGCACCGGGTCGACGCTGTTCACGCCATGAATGGTGTTGAGCAGGATGGGAAAAAAGGAACCGAGAAAGGTGATGAACACGATGCTGGTTTCGTTGCTGGGCCACAGCATGATCGCCATCGGCACCCAGGCGATGGCCGGGATCGGCCGCAGCGTCTCGAATACCGGGAACAGCAGCGCTTTTGCCAGACGATACTGGCCGACCAGCAAGCCCAACGCCACCCCGAGCACCGTGGCGATGCCGAAACCAAGCAGAATCCGGCGCAGGCTGACGTACATGTTGTTGTAGAACTTGTCGCTGTGGGCCAGCACGGCCAGGTTGTCCAACACCTCGCCCGGGCTGGGAATGTTGGTGAAGCGAATGTAGAAGTCCCACTTGTATTTGGTAGCGAAGTACCAAAAGGCCACGAACAGCCCCAGGGACAACATCGTCGTCAACAATTTGGGAAGAGTGACCCGCAACCAGACTGCGATGCGCCGTACCGGCACCTCGGTCGGCTGCGCCGGCGCGGACATTGCTGCTGCCGTGGCCTCTGGCTTGCGGGCAAGAGCCAGATTCGGCCCATCGGCCACGTCGCCGGTTTGGTCAACATCGAGGTTCAGACTGGCTGCGGTTTGCATGATTCAGCTCCCGACTTTCGCGACGGCCAACACTTCCGTGTAGGAGGCGAGCCGGCCGCCGATCTTCGCCGCCCAGGCTTCGGCGTCTTTCTTCAGCAGGAATGGCACGATCTCGATTTTCTTCGGATCCTTGGCGCTGAGGGCGTAGAAGGCCTTGTCCGCGAACAGCTTGATGCCAGCGGTCTTGTCGAAGACAAAGGCCACGCCGATCTTCTTGCCCTCCGACAGCGCCTTCTTCACCCCCGCCAGCGTGCAGGCGGCGGAGCTGTAGGCCGTGATGCCGCCGCCTTCGATCCACACCTCGCCGCCTTCGCGCGGGCTCTTGATCGGCTTCTTGCACAGCGGGTCGGTGCCGCCGATCTCGTAGCCGGCGAAGCTTACCTTCTGCTTGTCGTAGTCGAGGCCCTTTTCCTTGAACGCCTGCTTGATGTAGGTGTCGTTGACCCAGGCATCGGCGTTGAAGTCCTTCACGCGGCCCATACGCTGCAGCACGCCGTGGTCGTATTTGACGGTCTCGATCCACTTCGGCTTGATGGTCGGGTCGAGCGTATGCACGCCGCTGGGGCCGAGGAACATGTAGGCGACCTCTTTTTCGATCCTGGTCCACTCCTCGATCTTGGTCGCGGCCATGGCCGGATTCTTGCGCACCCAGTCATTCGCATCGAGCAAGGCCTTCAGGTAGGCCACCACGAACTCCGGGTACTTGTCGGCAAAATCCTTGCGCACCACGATGCCGTGGAAAGTCGGAATCTTGGTCTCCACGCCGTCGAAGATCTTGCGCGCGAAACCGCGATACGGGAGCAGCTCGGCGAAGGGCACGAAGCCCGCGTGGCCGTCGAGTTTGCGCTCCTGCAGATTGGTGGTGCCCACCTCCGGGCTCTGGCTGGCGAGTTCCCAGAAGTCCTCCTTCCAGCCGCGATCTTCCATCGCCTTGAGCAGCATGCCGTGGGCGGCGGAGCCGAAGGGCACCGACACCTTCTTGCCCTTCAGGTCGGATAGTTGGTAGTAGGGCGAATCCTTGTGCACCACCATGCCGTTGCCGGCACCGTCCAGGTTGTAGGCAATCAGCGCGATCAATTCGCTCCTGGTCTCGGGGCTGGCCTGGAAGGTCGCGCCGTTCACCAGCAGTGGATAGTCGCCCATCATGCCGATCTGCAGCTTGTTTGCCACCATACCGTTGGTCACGGGCGGACCGGAAGTAAAGTTCTGCCAATCGAGCTTGAAGTCGATGTCCTTGTACTTGGGCGTCTTCTTCAGCTCAGCCAGGTATTTTTCCAGCAGACCGAGCTTGTCGATCACAATGCCGCCGGTCACGGTGTTGGTCGTCGTGTTCTGCGTACCGATGCCGACGGTCATGGTTTCCGCGTGGACAGCCACTCCGATCAACGCGCCAACGCATGCCAGCGCCATACGGCGAGGTATTGAAATTCCGCGAGTGAAACTGCGCATCTTTGCCATGTCATGCCTTCCCTTCCTGTCGATTGATAGAAAAAGGGCCGTCTCCACTTACGCTGAAATTATTATTGATTGCTCTTTCCCTGTTCGGGAATCAGCCCGAAAACATCCAGACTAAGCTTGGCATCACGCCGCCTCCGTTATTTTCAGATACTGGAATTTGTCTCTCATATCCACCCAATCATCGGCGTCCGCCAATGGCTCCGGCTTGTCTTTGATGAGTGGCCAGGTTTTGGTCAGATCGGCATTGAGCGTGAGATATCGCGTATATTCGTCCGGCAATTTTGCTTCGGCGAAGATCGCTCCGGCCGGACACTCATCGACGCACAGCGAACAGTCGATACACTCCCCCGGGTCGATCACCATGAAATTCGGCCCCTCATGGAAAGCGTCCACAGGACACACCGGAACGCAGTCACCGTACTTGCATTTGATGCAGGGTTCTGCAACAACGTAAGTCATGTCGTTCTCCTCATGTCGAGAGTTGCGTCAGCGCCAGGCGCGCAAGCTTGCGCACATCCGGATCGCTGTCGTAAAGCGCATTCTCCAGCGCGGGAATTGCCGCCAAATCCCCGATTTCGCCCAATGCAACCACAGCTTCCTTACGCAGATTGCTAATCTCATGGCTTAGCGCGTCAATCAATACAGGCAACGCACTACGCGCTTTCAACTTGCCCAAACTGCGGGCGGCTTTCACGCGCACCTGCCAATAAGCATCAGTCATAACCGGGACCAAATCGTTAGCAGCATCAACAAGCTTGAGCTTTCCCAATGTGACAGCCGCTTCTTCCCGCACCTGCCAGAAACCATCTCGCAGCGCCGCCACTAAAGTCTGTTTGACGACAATGGCATCGGTGGAAAAACCCAAGGCACCGATAGCAATTCGCCGCGCTTCAGGGTCTGGATCGGTTGCGGCTATCTTCGCAATAGCGGGCAGCGCATCGGCGTTACGCAAATACCCCAGCACGCCAATACCTGCACATCGGACGACGCTGCTATCTGAATCGAGCGCGCTCATTGCTGGAGCGAAGGCATCCGGTGCGCGTAACTCACGCACAGCGCGCAGTAACGCTGCTTGCTTGCTTGGCGTTACCTGTTCCGCAAGCGCTGCGAGAAGTGGATCAGCCATCTCACGCTCTTTCAATTCGGCTAGTGAGTCAGCGGCTGCATGAGCCACATCCTTATCCGGATCGTCTAGCGCAGCGATCAAGGCACGTACTGCGTCGTGTGTCTCGTACCCTTCCAACAACCGGGCAGCTTCAACACGCACACCCGCATCGGGATCATGCAAAGCGGTAATAAGCAAGGGCGAAATATTCGCTTCGCCACTATCCAGCAAATCCAGTACCGCTATACGACGCACACCCGCATCCGCGTCATGCAGTCGTTCAAGTAACTGTTGTTCGAGATCGGTAATCATCATGGTTTACCCGATATAGGCGGCGTCATTTCGCCGTTGTGTTCACGACGAGCGGAGTTTTAATCATTCCGCTTTCATAGGCGTTATTGAACCAGTTGTTCAGCAGCGTCTGGAAGGCTGGCGTGACCTCGATAGAAATATCCTCCAGCCTGGATACGTTGTAATAAGGGTCGTCGCTTGACACCTGCCGTATGGTGTCCGGATCGATCCGCAATTTCTCGCCGAACCACTCGCTTGCCGTTTCCTTATTCTTGGCAATAAACAGGATCGACTCACGCAGCGCCGCCAGGTATTTCTTTTTGACGGATGGATTGGCTTTCATAAAGTCAGTACGCATGATCGAAACGAAACGAAATGGCCAGGTATAGACAACCTTGGCGTTGAAGTCCTCTTTCAAACGCAGGACTTGCGGCTGCCTGATAACTATTGCATCGGCGAATTTTCGCGTTAACGCAAGCACCAATTCATTAGGCTGGGTATTCAGCAGTTGCACGTCGGAGGCCGGGTTCAAGCCCGCACCCTTAAGCAAAGTAAGCAAATCCAGGTGCGAATCAGAGCCGAATGAAACGGCAATTTTCTTTCCCTTCAATTGTGAAACGTCAGTCACAGCACTGTCTTTTGCCACCATCAACGCATGACTTGACTGCCCCAAGGACGCAACAACTTCAGCGGCATCCGGCTGCTTCGAAAGCAATGTAGTGACCGGCATCAAACTAGTAATCACTGCATCAACCCGGCCTGATGCGAAAGCCTCCATTGCGGGCGGGCCGTACTGGAAAAAACTGTATTCAGCGTCAAGGCCGTGTTTTTTTGCGATTCCGGCACGCTCCATCACAACAGGAATTTGTCCATTCATGCCTGATGGGTAGGCGATCCGGATCTTGATCGGCGCGTCTGCGGCATGCGCCAGCGCCGTCCAACCGAATATCATGGCCATCAAGAACACATAGAACATGGATTTGCAACGTACGATTGACATGTCGATCTCCTATCAAGAATTAAGCGTTACGCCAGGGAAGTACATACTTTTCAATCCAGCTCAACATATGGGTCATTACCGAGCCAAGCACACCGATTACTGCCATGCCGACCAGAACATAGGCCGTCTCAAGATTGAGCCTGTAAACCTGGATCATGTAGCCCAGTCCGGATTGAGCGGCGACCAGTTCCGCTGTCACCACCGCCATCCAAGCTTGACCGAGGCCAATCTTCAGTCCTGTCCAAATCATCGGCATCGCTGATGGGAGCATCACGAAACGAATAACGTCCATGCGTTTCGCCCCGAGGCATTTCGCCGCATACAAATGCTGGTGCTCCATCGCCATGCCCCCGGCGAAGGCATTGAGAAATATCGGGAAAAAAGCCGCAATGGCGGTGATGAAATAACTGGTTTCATTGCCGATTCCAAACCACAGGATGCCCATAGGAATCCAGGCAATCGGTGGAATGGGACGAATCACAAGGATGATCGGCATGGCCAATCGCCGGGCGAACAAATTATGGGCAAGGGCCATCGCCAGAGGAACAGCAATGGCACTAGCAATAAAGAAACCAATAAACACCCGCTTCAAACTCGCCATAACGTCCGGCAACAAACTGTTGTTCGCGATCAACTCCAGGCCCCCCCGTCCCACGTCTATCGGCATGGGGAGCAAGACCGCATCGTTAACGCTGTATGCTGCCAGCGCCCAGACACCCAGAAAAATGATCGCGCTAAATACAGTCCAAATCGTTGCGTTTATTGTATTGGCGAGGCTCGCCAAACGCTCTACTGATAAGTGCGTCTGGCCGTTAATAGAACGTTCAATGCTTGCCATGTCATTCTCCAAGTAATGCAGTACATCAAGAGTTGAAAGCACGCAGACTTTCTTCGCGAATGATGGATAAGATTTCGCGTCTGATTTTCCCGAAACGCTGGTTTGTCAAAGTCTCGCTCGTGCGCGGGCGCGGAATATCCACGGGGATTTCGCATTTGATGCCGCCCGGATTGGTCTTCATCACAAGAACCCGGTCTGACAGGAAAATCGCCTCGTCTACATCATGCGTTACGAACACGACCGTAGTACGGAAGCTGCTCCATATCTTCAGTAGTTCTTCATGCATGATGGTTCGCGTCTGCGCATCGAGCGCGCCGAACGGCTCGTCGAGCAAAAGCACAGGGGGATACGTAGCCAGCGCGCGTGCGATGCCAACGCGCTGCTGCATCCCCCCGGAAAGTTGCGAAGGATAGAGGTCTTTAAACTTTTCCAACCCCACCAAACCGAGGAAGGTACGCCCCACCCCATCAGGGTTGGCCGCTCCCAACATCCTGGGGCCGAAGGCCACGTTTTGCAGCACCGTCATCCATGGGAAAAGCGCGTGCTGCTGAAAAATCATGCCCCGTGTTTCATTGGGTTCGCCTACCACTTCGCCATCGACAGACAGCTTGCCAGCGGTTGGCTTCACGATGCCGGCAATCGCATTCAGCAGGGTGGACTTGCCGCATCCGGAGGGTCCAAGGAGTGCAATAAACTCACCCGGTTGGATATCCGCATCGGCATTTTCGACCGCCACCGTAGTAGCACCATTTCGCCGGAACTCGACTGACACATTCTCAATCAGGATATGCCCGCGTACTGTTTTATTTACGGACGTCTGTACTGTCTGAGGTATTTCTTCTTGCTTCGGCTCACGGATCAAACGGTTCGTCATGCTCACGTCGCTCTCCATTTAAACAATGTTCGTTATAAAACGACCTCGGTACTGTAGTACTGGCGTTTTATGCAGAGATAAGTTTTCCATTTGCGCATTGCGCGCAAGCCTGTGAGGTAGTCTTCAATGGCGTGGCCTATCGGGAACGGCGCGGGCTTCGGCACGGCCTCTGAGCCTAGCTTGTGCATTCTTAATTCACGCTGATCTATCAACCAATCGTTATAGCTCTCGTACACGATATGGCCGTGCGGCGCATCCAGCGTGGCAGCGCGAATGCGGCCATCAAGCTCCCAGAACAAGGCGATCTCGTCCGCCGATAATTTGCACGGCTCGGAATCTGCTTCATAACCCGCATCTGCCAGCGCCTTACCTGCAGACGCCATGAAGATGCGCTGTTCTTTTTTGCTTAGCTGGTCTTTGTAGATGCCGATGAACTGCGTTGTGACAGGCTGTCCCAGTGGCGCATGGTCCCGGGTTCCCCCGCGTGCTTTTGCAATATCGGTCTGGTGGAAATTGAGCATATTCGGGTCGTAGGACTCACCCAGAAATTCGCACACGCCCTTAAGCACGCCTTCTGAATTCGCAACCAACTCTTCGTAACGCACATCCAGCCATTGGTCTGCTGGAAGCTTTGCGCGCCACGGTTCTACTGCTTCCTGACACATGCGCCACATTTCCGCCGCACAGTAAATATTGGTTGGCCCGAATCCTGACGCCAGGTAATCCGCACTCGCATCACGTCCGTCCCGGGTAATGAAGACTAATTGCGCATTGGGAAAATCTTCAAGAATCTCTTTGATGTAGAACAAGTTGTATGGCGTCTTCTCACCCCAACGAGGCTTGCCGGATTCCTTGGCGAAGCGCGCCAGAATCGCATCGTAGGCACCGGCAAAACTGGCTTCTTGCGTTGCCGATAACAGCTCATTAACGATAGTGCGCGGGTTGATTTTCATCCCCCAAAATGGGGTCTTCAATCCGAATATCATTTCCTCAAGCAGTGTTTTGAAGTTTTCCTTCTGTGACAAATCGCCATAGGTATGCATGAAGGGACGGAAACGCGGATAAAACCAGGCGACTTCCGGCACTGCGATACGCGGATGACAGCCCAGCATGGTCATCAACAACGTGGTGCCAGAACGTTCTGCACCAATCACGAAGATAGGGCGATTTTTCAAAAAAAGTGGCATTACAAATTCTCCATGAGAAATAAATTTGAGTTAACGCAGCAGGTAAGGAATCTCGACGCGAATCGCCCCGGTTGGGCAATCTCTCTCGCACGGCAGGCAGTACCAGCACTCGTCGTACTGCATGAAGGCCTTCTTCTTCACCATGTCGATCGCCAGCAGGTCGAGCGGACAGGATTCGACGCAGACCGTGCAGCCCTTGTCGGCGATGCAGGCCTCCTCGTTCACGGTCACGGGCACGGACACCCGGTTCATGGTCATCGGCATGAATGTTCTCCTTAGGCGGCTTCGGCCTGCTTGACGACGCGCAGGCGGTTGTAGGCATCCTTCTCCTCATCGTCGAGCTCGACGATGTAGGGTTCGATGGGTCGCTTGAAGCAGGTCATCTCGCCCTTGTCGTCCTTCTTCAGCTGGGCGTGGCAGAACCACTCGGCGTCATCCTTTTCGGGATGCTCGACGCGGTAGTGGTAGAGGCCCCAGCGCGACTCGGTGCGATAGAGCGAGGCGCGTGCAGCCATTTCCGCGCAGTCGCGGATGAAGTGCACCTCCATCGCGCGCATCAGTTCGTGCGGATTGGTGGCCGACATGTACGGAAGATCCGCCCCGATCTCGGCGAAGCGGTCGAGGCCGATTTCCATCTTCTTCGTCACCTTGGGCGGCTGCAGGTAGTCATTGACGAAGCGGCGCAGCTTGTATTCAACCTGCGCTGGCGGCAGGCCCTCGGGATTCGACAGCGGCGCCAGCACGCGCTTGCGCTCCGCCTCCACCTGCACGGCATCGACCGCAGGCAGTTCGTGCGACAGCGCGTAGTCGGCCGCGTTCTGCCCCGCGAATTGCCCGTACACGAAGGCGCCCAGCATATAGTTGTGCGGCACGCAGGCGAGGTCGCCCGCCGCATAGAGGCCGGGCACGGTAGTCGCGGCATGCTCGTCCACCCACACGCCGGAAGCCGAGTGGCCGCTGCACAGGCCGATTTCCGAGATGTGCATCTCCACCATGCCCTGTCGGTAGTTGAGATGCCGCCCCTCGTGGAAGCGCCCGCGGCTTGGTCGCTCATTGGTATGTAGGATGTTTTCGATGGTACTGATGGTTTCTTCCGCCAGATGATCCATCTTGAGGAACACCGGGCCGTTGCCGCCTTCGAGTTCCTTGTAGAACTCCATCATCATCTGGCCGCTCCAGTAGTCGCATTCGATGAAGCGCTCACCCTTGGAGTTGGCGGTATAGCCGCCGAAGGGCCCGGTGACATAGGCGCATGAGGGACCGTTGTAGTCCTTGATCAGCGGATTGATCTGGTAGCACTCGATGCCTGAGAGCTCCGCGCCGGCGTGGTAGGCCAGCGCATAGCCGTCGCCGGCATTGGTCGGGTTCTCGTAGGTGCCGAACAGGTAGCCGGAACTCGGCAGGCCCAGACGGCCGGCCGCGCCAGTGCACAGCACCACCGACTTGGCGCGAATCACGCCGAAGGTGCCTTCGCGGGTATCGAGCACCATGGCGCCGGCAATCGCACCGTTGGCATCCAGCAGCAGGCGCGTGGCCATGTAGCGGTTGGTGATCTCCACCCGCGCCTTCTTTAGCTGGCGATACAGCACCTTCTTCATGTGGTGCCCTTCCGGCATCGGCAGCACGTAGGTACCGATGTGATGCACCTTCTTCACCGCGTAGTCGCCGGTTTCGTCCTTCTCGAACTTCACCCCCCAGCGATCGAGCTGGTTGATCATGTTGAAGCTCTCCTGCGCGTAGGCCATCACCGTTTTCTGGTTGACGATGCCGTCGTTGGCGACGGTGATTTCCTTGACGTATTGCTCAGGCGTGGCGTGCCCTGGAATCACCGCGTTGTTGAGGCCGTCCATGCCCATGGAAATGGCGCCGCTGCGTTTCACGTTGGCCTTCTCCAGCAGCATCACCTTGAGCGCCGGGTTCTTCTCCTTGGCTTTCACAGCGGCCATGGGACCTGCCGTACCACCGCCGATCACCAGTACATCCACTTCCGCAATCAAGTCATTCATGCAAATCTCCTAAACGTGGGAACGTTCGATGCGCATCCGGTACTGGAAGGCATCACCGCGGTAATACAGATATTCAAAATCGATCGGGCGGCCTTCGGCAGTCATGGTCAATCGCTCGATGCGCAGAACGGGTGCGCCTTCTTCCACCTGCAGCTGGCGGGCCAGATATTCATCCGCCAGCATCGATTCGATCTGTAATTCAGCGCCGCCAAGCGCGAAGCCATAGTCGTTTTCCAAAATCAGGAACACGTCGCGATGCGCCAGGTCTTCCTTGGCCAGACGCTCGCCGATGGCCTTGGAGACATAGGTGACGTCGAGCGAGATCGGTGCACGGTTGAGATAGCGCACCCGACGCAGCTCGACGACCTCTTCGCTCGGGCCGACACCCAGCTTGGCGCCCACCGCTGCCCCGGCCATCAAGATCTTGAGGCTCACTACGCGCGAAAACGTCTCATAGCCCATACGCGACATCGCCTCACCGAAGCCCTGCAACTCGGCCACGTTCTGGAACGCCTTGGGCTTGGAGACGTAGGTACCCTTGCCGTGGATCTTGAAAATGAGGCCTTCCTTCTGCAGGTCGCCCAAGGCCTGCCGCACCGTGATGCGTGATACGCCAAAGGTGCTCGTCAGTTCGCTCTCGGACGGCATCTGCTGATGCGCCTGATACGTCCCATCTAGGATGCGGTCACGCAGTATTTCCTTGATCTGCGTATACAGCGGGACAGGCGATACCTGCAGCAGGGCAGGCGGTTTCTTACGGGGCTTTTCCATTTCGATGCGCGCTCCATGTCTTGTTATGACGTGTAATGACATAGCAACACACGTGCCAACCACGGAAAGCGCATAGCAAAATATGTCGGAAGCCTTATGGGTATTGGCTTTGGGCCAACGGGGGTGAGCGAGGAAACACCCACTGTTGAGCGATGCACGCAGCACTGGCATGGTGCGCGATGCCCTGACGTTGTTTTAGATTGGTGCTTGCTGGACTGATGAAGAACGTCCCTGGGGGACTGCCCTATCCCGGATGGGGGGTTGTGTGCACCGACGGTCAAGCCGCCGGGATAATACCTCGCATTCCGATCAGACTCGGGATTGGAGAATCAGGACTCCGTCCAGCGCGCCGCCGCCGCTTCATCACTGGCGCGCGCTTCGACCCAGCGCCCGCCTTCCGGCGTTTCTTCCTTCTTCCAGAACGGCGCCTGCGTCTTCAGATAATCCATGATGAACTCGCAGGCGGCGAAGGCTTCGCCGCGGTGCTGGCTGGCCACCGCCACCATCACGATAGGGTCGCCCGGCAGCAGGCGGCCGACGCGGTGGATCACGGTGACGTCGAGCAGGGTCCAGCGCGCGTTGGCTTCGTCGGCCAGCGTGGCGAGTGACCTCTCTGTCATGCCGGGGTAATGCTCCAGCGTCATCGCCGCAACGCCGCTGCCTTCGTTAAGGTCGCGCGCGAGGCCGACGAAGCTGGCGATGGCGCCGATGTCGGTGCGGCCTTCACGCATCGCGTCGACTTCGGCGCCGAGATCGAAGGCTTCGGTCTGGACGGCTATTTTCATTGCACTAACCCCCGGTCACCGGCGGGAAAATCGCAACTTCGGCGTGATCCGGCAAGGTCGCGTCGAGCGCGACAATGTCCTGATTGACCGCCACCCGGAACGCCCGCCCCGCCCCCAGTTCTTCTGCCCACACGCCGCCGCGCGTCTGCAACTGCGCGACCAGATCGGCGGCGGTGGCACCGGCGAAATCAAGGGTTTCCTCGGCCGTGCCGAAGCGCTCGCGCAGGCGGGCGAAGTACAGGATACGCAGAGTCATGAAAGCAGTTCCGAGAAAGGGATGAAACGCACCCAGTCGCCGGGGTCGATGGTCTGCCCGATGGCGAGATCGACCAGCCCATCTGACCAGGCGCACGAGGTCAGCACGCCCGAACTCTGGTTGGGGAACAGCGCCAGCTTGCCGTTGGGCTGCAGCCGGGCGCGCAGAAATTCGCGCCGGGCGCCCGGTTTGCGCCAGGTGAAATCGGCCTGCACCGCAAACGCGCGGTACAACACGTCGGTCGCACCCATTCGCTTCAGCAGGAAGGGCCGTACGAACAAACAGAAGGTGACGAAAGCCGACACCGGGTTGCCCGGCAAGCCAATGAAGTCGGCCTCACCTACGCGGCCGTAGACGAGCGGCTTGCCGGGCTTCATCGCGACCTTCCACATCTCGACGCGGCCGAGCTTTTCGACCGCCGCCTTGACATAATCGGCCTCGCCCACCGACACCCCGCCGCTGGTGATGACAACGTCGGCCAGGCCGGCGGCGCGCGCCAGCGCGGCCTCGGTCGCCTCAAGCGTGTCGGGCACGATGCCGAGGTCAATCAGTTCGCAGCCGAGGCCGTTCACCAGCCCGGTCAGCGTGGTGCGGTTGGAGTTGTATATCTGGCCGGGGAGCAAGGGCGTGCCTGGCGTCACCAGCTCGTCGCCGGTGAAGAAGCACGCCACCTTGAGCTTTCTGTGCACCGGCAGTTCGGCCAGCCCGACCGAGGCGGCGAGCCCCATTTCGGCCGCACCGAGGCGGGTGCCGGCGGCGAGGACCTGCGCGCCGGCCTGGATGTCCTCGCCCGCGCGGCGGATGTTTTCGCCCGGCCGCGGCAGCGCGTGGATGATGACGTCCTCGCCTTCGTTAATCGGTTTGGGCATCACGTTTGCCCCCTCTCCCGCTTGCGGGAGATAACCAGCGACTTGCCCGCTTGCGGGCTTAGTCGAATGGCTAGTAGTTTCATCAGGGTTGGGGAGAGGGGTGCAGTATTCCTGCATCAGCACGGCGTCGGCGCCGGGCGGCACCGGCGCGCCGGTGAAAATGCGCGCGGCGGTACCGGGTTGCAGCGGCGTGCCAACGGCGCCGGCGAGGATACGCTGGGACACCGGCAGGCGCATGCCGGCCGCCGCCACGTCGGCGACGCGCACGGCGTAACCATCCATCGCGCTGTTGTCGAGTGGCGGCACGGTGATGGCGGAAGTCTGCGGCGCGGCGAGCACGCGCCCGAGCGCATCCGTCACGGGCACGGTCTCGGGTTCGGTCACGCCGCGGGCGCGTTCGAGCAGGGCATCAAGCAGTTGGTCGGCTGAGAGCATGGTCAAGAATGAAATCGGTGAGTTGGGAAATGGCATTGATGTCGATGCGGGGAAAACCGTTTGGCGGCTCGATGTCGGACGCCACTGCCAGAATAGTCGGGTCGTCCGGGAACAACCAGGGCTTGGCGGTCTCGGCGCGGTGCACTTCCAGCTTGGGAATGGCCTCACGCTTGTAGCCCTCGACCAGTACCAGGTCGCATGGCGGCAGTTTATTCAACAATTCCCCCAGCAGGGGGGGTGTATTGCGGTGCTCGGTCAGCACGGCGGTGCGGTGGTCGGAGGCCAGCAGCACCGCCGCCGCACCCGCCTCGCGCGCACGCCAGCTGTCCTTGCCGGGGCGGTCGATATCGAAATCATGGTGGGTGTGCTTGATCACCGCCACCTTCAACCCGCGCGCAGCGAGATGCGGCAGCACGCGCTCGATCAGCGTGGTTTTTCCGCTTCCGCTAAATCCCGCAATACCAAACACTTTCATGCTTTCGTTGCCAGTCCGCCCAAATAAGGTTATATTTTTTCATATATAACCCATTCCTGCCAAGCACTCCAGCCTATCCATGAACGCATCCGTTCTAACCGATCAGTTCGGGCGCCGCATCGATTACGTGCGGCTGTCGGTAACGGACCGTTGCGACCTGCGCTGCAGCTATTGCATGCCGGAAGGATTCAAGGGTTTCGAAGAGCCCGAGCACTGGCTCAGCTTCGACGAGATCGAACGCCTGATCGGCGCGTTTGCCCGGCTCGGCGTGAGCCGCATCCGCCTGACCGGCGGCGAGCCGCTGCTGCGGCGCGACATCGCCGGGCTGGCCGGACGCATCGCCGCCCTGCCCGGCGTGCACGATCTGTCGCTGTCGACCAATGCCACCCAGCTCGAGCGCCACGCGCAGGCGCTGAAGGCCGCCGGCGTGACGCGGCTCAACGTCAGTCTCGACTCGCTGCAGCAGGCGCGGGTGGAAAAGATCAACGGCCGCGACGTGCTCTCGAAAGTGATGGCCGGCCTCGCCGCGGCGCAGGACGCGGGCTTTGCGCCGATCAAGCTCAACATGGTGGCGCTCGCCGGCAGCAACGACGACGAGATCGACGAGATGGTCGCATTCTGCATGGCGCGCGGCTTCGTGCTGCGCCTGATCGAGTCGATGCCGATGGGCGCCACCGGGCGCAATGCCGAATATCTCGATCTGCAACCGGTGAAGGAACGCCTGCGCGCGCAGTTCAATCTCATCGAAACCACCCTGCCTGGCGCCGGGCCTGCGCGCTATCTCGGCACGCCGGACGGCCGCTTCAACATCGGCTTCATCACGCCCATCTCGCAGCATTTTTGCGAAACCTGCAACCGCGTGCGCGTCGCGGTCGACGGCACCGCCTACATGTGCCTGGGGCAGGAGGAGAAATTCGAGTTCCGTCCGCTGCTGCGCGGCGGCTGCAGCGATGCCGAACTGGAAGCGGCGATTGTCGACGCCATCAACCTCAAGCCGGAACGCCACGAATTCCGCGAAGCGCCGCACAAGATCCTGCGCTTCATGTCGATGACCGGCGGCTGAGACCTATCCAGGGCTTGCGGTGCGGAACCCTGCGAAGGGATCGCGCCGGTGCGGCAGGTAGAAATTGCGAAAGCCGGGACGCTTCAGCGACACGTCGGTGACCGGCCCGCCGCCGCGCAATTCGCCATGCGTGTGGAACCACGGCCCGGAATAATCGTGATATGGATCGGGCGCAAAGCCCGGATACGGCACAAAGGGATCGCGCAGCCATTCCCACGCCATGCCCCAGCGATAATCCGGATGCGCCGCCGCGCGCAGCCACTGCGCAGCCGTCGGCAGCTGCCGGCCCCGCCACGCGGCAAACGCTTCGGCCTCAAAACGGTTCACATGCAGCATGGGCGAATCTGCATTCAGCGGCAGCCAGCGGTCGAAGCGGCGCACCTGCCAGCCGCCGCTTTCCCGCCGCCAGTACAACGGATGGCGGGTGCCGCTGGCCGTCCGCCAGGCCCACCCGTCATCCGACCACCCCGCCTTGCGCTGATAACCGCCCGACTCGACGAATTCGGCGAAAGCCGTTTCCGACACCGGGCTCGCGTCGATGTCGAATGCCGGGACCATGATCGCGTGGCGCCATTTTTCGTTGTCGAAAATGAAGCCTTCGCCCGCCCCGCTGCCGAGTTCCACGTCGCCCGCTGCAAACGCCAGTCGCTGCGCAGGGCGTACGGCGACCTCGGGTTGATAGGGCGGCGCATAGCCCAAATTCTGGAAAGCCATCCACCAGGCCTCGATGTGCATCAGCTCGTGATAGAGGCTCAGCTCGGCGAAATACGCGAGCTCGTCGCCGAGTCCGCTACGCAGGCGGTCGGCCACGGCTGCGGCCACGCGGACCGCGTAATCGTCAACCGCCGCGGGTTCCAGCAAGGGCAGGTCCCAGCGCGTGTCGTGCGGAACGCTGGAGGAGTCGTACAGGGCGTCGGCCCCGGCCAGCAGGCTGGCCGCGAAACCGCCGTCGGGCCGGGCCCGCAGGCACCAGCGCTCCTGAAACCAGACGATATGCCCGTATTCCCACAACGGCGGATTCAGATGGTCGGCACGCGGCCCCAGCCAGCCGCCGTCCGGCAGGCAATCGATCAGCGCGCGCAGGCGGCCGCGCGCCTGCGCAAGCCGGTCGATGAGCAGGTCTGCGGCATGGCCGCTGACGGGTCGGGTTCGGTTCATGTTATATAAAGCACTGTAGCCCATGCATTTAGGGCGTGTTAACACTAATTTCACGCCCGCGAAATTAGTGTTAACACGCCCTAGGCGCCCACTCTCAATAGACGAATTCGGACCATGAACGATCCCCTCCTCGCTCCCCCCATCCGGCTGACCCAGTTCTCCCACGGCGGCGGCTGCGGCTGCAAGATCGCCCCCTCGGTGTTGCGCGACATCCTGTCCGATACCCCCTTCGCGTCGCACCTGGCGGCGGCCTACCCCGATCTGCTGGTCGGCATCGAGCACGGCGACGACGCCGCGGTCTACCGGCTGAACGACGAACAGGCGATCGTGGCGACCACCGATTTCTTCATGCCCATCGTCGACGACCCGTTCGAGTTCGGCCGCATCGCCGCCACCAATGCGCTGTCCGACGTCTATGCCATGGGCGGGCGGCCGCTGTTCGCGCTGGCCATCGTCGGCATGCCGATCGGCAAGCTGCCCAATGAGGTCATCCGGCAGATCCTCGCCGGCGGCGAGGCAGTCTGCAAGCAAGCCGGCATTCCCATCGCCGGCGGCCATTCCATCGACGCGCCGGAACCGATCTACGGCCTGGTCGGCATCGGCGTGGTCGACCCGCGCAAGGTCAAGCAGAACGCCGGCGGCCAGGCCGGCGACCTGTTGATTCTCGGCAAGCCGCTGGGCATCGGCATCTACAGCGCGGCGCTGAAAAAGAGCCTGCTGAGTGCGGATCAATACGCGACGATGATCGCCACCACCACCCAGCTCAACACCGCAGGTGCCGATCTGGCCGCAATCGAGGGCGTGAATGCAATGACCGACATCACCGGTTTCGGCCTGCTCGGCCATCTGCTCGAAATCACCCGCGCCTCGAAAGTGGCGGCACACGCTGAGCTCGCCCGGCTGCCCCTGCTGCCGGGCGTCAGCGCGCTGGCGCAGGGCGGCCATATCACCGGCGCCAGCGAGCGCAACTGGGCGAGCTACGGCAGCGAAGTGCGCCTGGCCGACGGCATCGCCGACTGGCAGCGCGCCTTGCTGACCGATCCGCAAACCAGCGGCGGCCTCTTGGTGAGCTGCGCGCCCGAATCAAGGGAAACGGTATTGGAGATTTTCCGTCAGCACGGCTTCGCGCAGGCGACAGAAATCGGCCGTTTGGACGCCGGCAGCCAGGTTTCGATCGGGGCCTGAGTGTCGTTTACTTTCAAGGACTTTTCCGCCGACAGCGACGATCTGCGCGTCGACGTGCTGACGGGGCTGGCGGCCCGCCCCAAATCCATCACGCCCAAGTATTTCTACGACGAAGCGGGCTGCCGCCTGTTCGAGTCGATCTGCGCGCAGCCCGAGTATGTACTGTGCCGCACCGAGCAGGCGCTGATGCATGCCCGCATGCCCGACATCGCTGCCGCCATCGGCCCGGTGGACTGCATCGTCGAGCCGGGCGCAGGCGATTGCGTCAAGGTGCGCCTGTTGCTCGACGCGCTGCATCCCACGCATCTCGTCGTGATGGACATTGCCGGCGCGCCCCTGGCCGCGGCGGCGGAACCGCTCTCCCGCGCTTACCCGGCACTTGCCGTCACCGCGCTGGGCATGGACTTCATCCACGGCCTCGAAGCGGCCACCCCGTATCTGCCGGAAGGCCGGCGGCTGATCTACTACCCCGGCTCCAGCATCGGCAACTTCCCGCCCGACGCGGCGGCCGCGCTGCTCGCGCGCTTTCGCCGGCTGGCCGGCACCGACGGCCGGCTGCTCATCGGCTTCGACCTCAAGAAAGATCCGCAACAGTTGCATGCTGCCTATAACGACGCGGCCGGTGTCACTGCCGCCTTCAACCTGAATCTGCTGGCCCGGCTCAACCGCGAACTGGACGCCGACTTCGACCCAGCCCGCTTCCGCCACTACGCCTTCTACAACCCGGTGGCAGGACGCATCGAAATGCATCTGTTCAGCCTCGCCGAACAGGATGTGAGCGTCGCGGGCCAGCGCTTTCACTTCGCGCTGGGCGAGACGCTGCACACCGAGCATTCCTACAAGTTCCGCAGCGACGAATTCAGCGCGTTGGCGAAAACCGCCGGCTGGTCGCTGAAGGCGTCGTGGGAACACGACGGCTTCGCGGTCCAGCTATACAGCGGACCACGCTAGAACCCGAGCCCCGGCAAGGCCCGCTTCAACGCATCCAGGCAGGCGCCGTCGATGGCGGCATCGCGTTCCTTCTCCATCATGGCGATCGCATCGGCGACCGGGATCGGGCCGCGGTACGGCCGCTCGGCCGTGATGGCGTCGAAGATGTCGGCCACGGTGATGATGCGGGTGTCGAGCGGGATGCGATCGGCCGCGATCCCGCGCGGATAGCCCTTGCCGTCGAGTCGCTCGTGTTGCGCCGCGGCGACGAAGGCCAGCTCCGAGAAGATATCCAGCCGCGACAGTATCTGTTCGGAATAGGCGGCGTGGGCCTTGACCTGCTCCCATTCGTCTGCGTCCAGCTTACCCGGCTTGTCGAGCACAGCGTTGCTGACGCCGAGCTTGCCAATGTCGTGCAACAGCGCGCCGCGGCGCAGCCAGCGAACCCGTTCGCGCGGCAGGCCGAGCGCGGTCGCGACGGCCTCCGTATAAATCGCCACCCGGGCGCTGTGGCCGTAGGTGTAATGGCTCTTCGCATCGACCACCTGGGCGAAGGCCTCGGCGATGGTGTCGAGCCGCTGCTCGTCGATGCGGACGGCTTTCGACGCTGGCTCGATCCGTTCGATGCGCTGCTGCAGGTCGGCATCATTCAGCCCTTCCCAGAACCCGGGCTGTTGCTGTACTTCCAGAAACGCCTCCACCGCGGCCGGATCGAACCATGAGCCCGAACGCTGGCGCACTTCCGCCAGCACATGCTCCCGGTCCGCTGCGGAATGGAATACCTCCACCACCTGCGACAGCAGCGCGATGCGGGAAGCGAGCGGAATCTCCGTACCGCTGAGGCGAGCCGGCTTGCCACGGCCGTTCCAGTGCTCGTCGAGACAACGGATGCCGGCGGCGACTTCCTCGTCGAACCCCAGCTGGATCGAAATATGCGCGCCGCGCTCGCAGCGCGTGGCAATCAGCTCGGTGGCGAACTGCTCGCCGTTCTGCGCCAGGTTGAGGATGCGGCTGACCCGCTCGTGCAGCGACTTGCCGACGCCGACATGCGACATGACGAAGCGGCCGAGACGCATCAGGCTGTCGGTGTCGACCCGCTTGAAATCCCGCTTCACCTGCCGGTCGTCGGTACCGTACAGCTCGAACAGGCGCGCGGCATTGCTGCTGCAGCCTGCATCCTTGAGCAGCAAGGTGTAATACAGGTGCGAAAGCGCCTCGCTGTCCATCCCCATGCGCTCGCCGACATGCATGCCCACCCAGCAGCAGCGCAGGCTGTGGCCCGCCGGCAGGCCCTCGGTCAGGTCGAGCGCATAGCTCAGCGAGCCGATGATGGCGGAAAGCGAAAGTTCCTGCGCAGTCACGGCGGGCTGCATGTCGAGCGGACTCATGGCGATGTTCTCCGGGTGCGTACCGGAGAGATCGGCATCATGACGCGATACTCAACCGCGGTGACGAAAAGGTCTTTCAGCCGTCGTCGGCCTCACCCGAACCGGGTGCGGATCCAGTGATCGATCGACAGCCTGCCCGGCCCCGACAGCACCAGCGGAATCAGCATCAACGCATACATCAGCGGCAATTTGTAGCCGTTGCCGCAGACGTTGTAGCCGTTGCCGCCATGCACCGACGCCCAGGCGACGACGTCGAGGATGAGCAGCGACACCGCCCAGAAACGGGTGCCCAGGCCGACGACCAGCGCCGCCCCGGCGACAAGTTCGGTCCAGGTGGCAAGAAACCAGCTGGTGTCGACCGGCACGATGCTGAACGGAAACGGGAAGTCGTCCTGGATGTCGGCGAACCAGTTTTCGCCGCGCAGTTTTTCCAGGCCGGCGATGCCGAATTCATAGGCCAGCAGCAGGCGGATGCCGAGCAGGCCGAACCACGCGCCGCTCAGGTCCAGGGCGTGAAGTCCACGTGCGATGCAAGGCGTAATACGATTCATGAAGGGGTCCCTGTTGATTGGCTGATAACCCTGAAGTCGGGCGGGTCGCGCAAACCTTACAAGGCCGTAGAATTTCCGCATGGCCAAACTTGAATCGCTGACCTTCGACAACGGCTTCGCCCGCCTGCCCGAAGCCTATTACTCACGCGTCTGCCCGACCCCCGTTCCCGATCCCTACCTGGTTTGCTACAGCCCGGAGGCACTGGCGCTGCTCGATCTCGACGCCAGCGAAATCACGCGTCCGGAGCTGATCGAGACGCTGGCAGGCAACCAGCTGCTGCCGGGCATGGACGCGATCGCCGCGCTCTACGCGGGCCACCAGTTCGGCCATTACGTGCCGCAGCTGGGCGACGGCCGCGCGATCCTGCTGGGCGAAGTGAAGAATGCAGCCGGCGAAGGCTGGGAAGTGCAGCTGAAAGGCGCCGGCCGCACCCCCTACTCGCGCGGCGGCGACGGCCGCGCGGTATTGCGTTCGAGCATCCGCGAGTTTTTGTGTTCGGAAGCGATGCATGCGCTTGGCATCCCCACCACCCGCGCGCTCGCCATCGTCGGCAGCGACCGCCCGGTCTACCGCGAGGATCAGGAAACCGCCGCGCTGGTGACGCGCCTGGCGCCGAGCTTCGTGCGCTTCGGCTCGTTTGAAGTGTTCTACTACCGCAACCAGGTCGAGCCGATCAAACACCTGGCCGACTACGTCATCGCGCGCTACTATCCCGAACTGACGAGGCTTTCCGACCCCTACCCCGAGTTCCTGCGCCAAGTCGCCTTGCGCACCGCCGAGCTGATGGCGCAATGGCAGGCGGTGGGGTTCTCGCATGGCGTGATGAACACCGACAACATGTCCATCCTCGGCCTCACGCTCGACTACGGGCCGTTCGGCTTTCTCGACGCCTTCGACCCCGGCTACGTCTGCAACCATTCCGACACCGGCGGCCGCTACGCCTTCGACCAGCAGCCCGACGTCGCGGCATGGAACATCACCAAACTGGCGCAGACACTGGTGCCGCTGATGTCGGTAGAGACCGCATCGCAGGCGATCAGCGAATATCCGCAGGCGTTTGGCAAATCCTATCTCGAGCGCATGGCCGCCAAGTTTGGCCTGCCGCCCGGCAGCGAGACCGCCTCGCTGGTCATGGATGCGCTGCAGCTCTTGGCACAGAACCAGATCGACTACACGATCTTCCTGCGCCGCCTGTGCGACTTCGACAGCCGCCCCGGCGCCGCCAATGCGCCGCTGCGCGATCTCGTCATCGACCGCGCGGCCTTCGATTCCTGGGCGGCGCGCTATGCCGCTGCGCTGCGCCAGTTGGATTCAAGCGACGCCGAACGCGCCGTGGCCATGCGGCGCGTCAATCCCAAATACATCCTGCGCAACCATCTCGCCGAAATCGCCATCCGCCGCGCCGCGGACGCGCGCGACTACAGCGAGGTGAACCGCCTGCACGCCTTGCTGGCGCGCCCGTTCGACGAACAGCCGGAATATGAGTCCTACGCCGCCGAACCGCCTGACTGGGCGAGAAAGATTGAGGTAAGCTGCTCTTCGTGAACCGAACCACCCTGCTCGCCTGCCTGTTGACCACTGCGCTGCTCGCTGCCTGCAGCGGGCAACCCATAGCGCGCAAGGACGGCAGCAGCAGCGTGCGCAGCTTCAGCATGAAGGATCTGGCCAAGGGCGACGTCGATACGGTGGTCGAAATCCACCAGCAGGAAGTCATCGCCATCCTCAAAACGCTCACCCTCAAGCTCTACCGCCGCAATCCCAATGAATGGCGCAAGTCCGGCTTTGCCAGCGCCGACGAAGCCACCGCCGCCCTGTTCAAGCCGCTGGAACACTGGCATCTTGAACCACAGAAAAACCTTCCCTGGGAAACCGTTCTGCTCGACCCCTGGCATGCCGATTTCGCCGGCGACCGCGTGAAAACCCTGATGAACGGCCTGCTGGTCATGCACATGGCGGCCTTCAACCACCAGACCGAGTTTTACCTGCTGACCGAAGTGGACGCGCAGAAGCTCTACAACGCCGCTCGCAATACCGAGGCCGTGGTGTGGAAGCTCTCCAGCGCCAGAAACGAAGCGGGCGAACCCATCCTGCTATCCAACGGCTTCGATGGCAACGGCGTGCCCAACCTCAGCTTCGAGCGCGAATTCGGCAAGCTCATCGGCATCCAGGACACGCTGGCCAGGGTCATCGAGGACAAGAGCAACCGTGCGATCCGCTTCGGCGTGGTCAACGTCGCCAGCATGGTCTTCCTGCCGATCTGACATGGCGGCAGATGCTACGGCCATTGCGCCGCGCTGACGCGGGAGATCCTGCGGCTGGCGGATGCCGGCGCGAACACGAAACAAAACCGGGGCATTGCGCCCCGGTTCTGGTTTTCAGCGGATGCCATCTGCTTCCGCGAAACGCGGTTTAAGCGAAATTCGCTTCCGCAAATTTCCAGTTCACCAGCTTGTCGAGGAAGGTCTCGACGAACTTGGGACGCAGGTTGCGGTAGTCGATGTAGTAGGCATGCTCCCACACGTCGATGCACAGCAGGGCGCGGTCAGAGGTGGTCAGCGGAGTGCCGGCGGCGCCCATGTTGACGATGTCGACCGAGCCGTCGGCCTTTTTCACCAGCCAGGTCCAGCCGGAACCGAAGTTGCCGACGGCGCTGGCCTGGAAGACTTTCTTGAATTCATCGAAGCTGCCCCACTTCTTGTTGATGGCGTCGGCCAGCGCGCCGGTTGGCTCGCCACCGCCGTTGGGCGACAGGCAATTCCAGAAGAAGCTGTGGTTCCACACCTGGGCGGCGTTGTTGTAGACGCCGCCGGCGGGCGCGCTCTTGACGACGTCCTCGAGCGACTTGCTCTCGAAGTCGGTGCCCTTGATCAGGTTGTTGAGGTTGGTCACGTAGGCCTGGTGGTGCTTGGCGTAGTGGTACTCGAAGGTTTCCTGGGACATGTGCGGCGCGAGCGCGTCCATGGCAAAAGGCAGTGCGGGTAAAGTGTGTTCCATGACTCTCTCCAGAAATTGAACAAACAGAAATCAATATAGTGTGTCGCGCAAGCGTGACAGCCTGATGCCGGTTGCGCTTGAACAGGAGACAAGCGTGTGCCGAAAGCCCATCCTGGATGGGTGCCCGCAGGCATCGACTGTGGCTTGTTGGTGGCCGGACGAGATGTTCTGTCCGGCTGAGGTTGGCGTGCCGACTGCTGCACGCACAACGGAATATTGGTCGGGGCGAGAAGATTCGAACTTCCGACCCCCTGCACCCCATGCAGGTGCGCTACCAGGCTGCGCTACGCCCCGACGAAGCCCGAGATTCTAACAGAGTCGATACGTGGGGCGGAAGCCCGTCAGCCCAATATTTTAAGAATAGCGGTGATTTCGCTGCGCAGCGTAGCAACGTCCAGCGCGCTTGCAACAGGCGCGGGGGGCGCCTCGGCGGGCGCTTCGGCATCGTGCTCCAGGCGCTGGCGCGCGCCGCTGATCGTGAAGCCTTCTTCGTACAGCAGTTCGCGGATGCGGCGGATCAGCAGCACCTCGTGGTGCTGGTAGTAGCGACGGTTGCCTCGCCGTTTGACCGGGCGCAACTGGTTGAATTCCTGCTCCCAGTAGCGCAGCACGTGCGGCTTGACGGCGCACAGCTCCGACACTTCACCGATGGTGAAATAGCGTTTTGCCGGAATCGGCGGAAGCTCACTCCTCGCTGGGCGTTCCAACTTGGGCGCCTTCGACCTGGGACTTGAGTTTCTGGCTGGCGTGGAAGGTCACCACGCGACGCGCGGAAATCGGCATTTCTTCGCCGGTTTTGGGATTGCGGCCCGGACGCTGCGGTTTCTCGCGGCACTGGAAATTGCCAAACCCGGACAGTTTGACGATGTCGCCCTTCTCGAGCGACAAACGGATTTCGTCGAAGAAGGACTCGACGACGTCCTTGGCTTCGCGCTTGTTCAAACCCACTTTTTCGAACAACAGTTCGGCCAGATCAGCTTTGGTGAGGGTGGTCATACTTTTTTATTGGCAGGGATGGCTGGTGGAAAATCGCGTCACGCACGCGCCAACTAAATTTTCGCGTCAAGCACGCAACGTGGCATTGCACTGACGAAGCGCGGCATCGACCAGTTTTTGCACCGCATCCTCCACTTCCTGATCCGTCAATGTGCGTTCAGTATCTTGCATAACTACCCGGATAGCAAGGCTTTTTTGGTTTTCCGCCACACCCTTTCCACGGTAGTCGTCGAATATCTCGATCGAGCGCACCCCATCGGCTGCGGCTTCGCGCAGCGCTGCCAGCAAATCGCCGGCCGGGGTGTGCACGTCCAGCACGAACGCCAGATCGCGCCGCACCTGCGGGAAGCGCGACAGGGTCGCATGACGCGGCAGGCGGCGCTGCGCCAGCACCTGGCTGTCGAGCTCGAACAGCACCGGCGCGGCCTGCAGGTCGAACGCCTGCACCAGACGCGGATGCAGGGCGCCGATCCAGCCGATGGCCCGGCCATCAGCCCACACTTCGGCGCTCTGCCCCGGATGCAGCGCAGGATGCACGCCGCACCGGGTATCGAGCGCATGGCCGACCAGCCGCTCCAGATCGCCCTTGAGGTCGAAGAAATCGACGCGGCGCGCGGCGGCGCCCCATTGCTCGGGCAGCACGTCGCCATAGGCCAGCCCACCCAGCTTCATCGGCTGCTCGGACTGCGACCGGTACACCCGCCCCAGTTCGAATATGCGCACCCGCGTCTGCTGGCGGTTGAGGTTGTGGCGCAGGGTTTCGATCAGGCCGCCCCACAGGGTGGTGCGCATCGCCGACAGCTGGCTGGCCAGCGGGTTGGCGAGCAGAAGCGGGCGGGCTCCCGCATCGAGCGCGGTCTCCCACGCCGGATCGACAAAGCTGTAGGTGATGACTTCCTGATAATCCAGGTCAACCAGCATCTGGCGCAGGGTATCGTCGGCCAGCACGGTTTCGTCCTGCGGCAGCATGCGCGAGGGTCCCGCGGGCGGCTGCGCCGGAATGTTGTCGTAGCCGAACAGGCGCACCGCCTCTTCGATCAGGTCTTCCTCGATCGCCAGATCGAAGCGGAAACTCGGCGGCGTGACGATCAGGCGGTCCTCCTGGCGCTCGACGCCCGCGCCGAGAGCGACCAGACCGCGCACCACCTCATCCGCGTCGATTTCGACGCCGGCCACGCGCGCAAGGCGCGCCAGCCGCAGGGTGACCGGCTCGCGCCTGGGCAACGCGGCCGCGGCCTCGGTGACCGGGCCGGCCAGGCCGCCGCAGATATCGAGCAGCAACTGGGTGGCGCGCTCCATCGCCTGGCGGGTGGCGCCGAAGTCGACGCCGCGCTCGAAGCGGTGCGACGAATCGGTCGACAGACCCAGCCGCCGCGCGCGGCCGGCAATCGCCGCCGGCGCAAAGAACGCGGCCTCCAGGAAAACGTCGACCGTAGCGGTTTCCACGCTGGTCGGCAGTCCGCCCATGATCCCGGCCAGCGCCACCGGCCCGCCGGCATCGGCAATCACCAGCATGTCGGGGGTGAGTTCGGCAGTCTGGCCGTTCAGCAGTTCGAGGGTTTCACCCGGGCAGGCCAGCCGCACCTCGATGCCGCCGTTGAGGCGCGACAGGGCGAAGGCATGCATGGGCTGGCCGAGTTCGAGCAGCACGTAGTTGGTGATGTCGACCGGCGCCAGCAGCGGACGGATGCCGCAGCGCGCCAGCCGCTCCGCCATCCAGCGCGGCGTGGTGGCCTGCGCGTTGATGCCGCGCACCACGCGTCCCAGATAAAGCGGACAGGCCTCGGGCGCCGACACCTGGACCGGAAGCGTGTCCTGAATGCGGTTGGCGGTCTCGGCGATTTGCGGCGGCCGCACCTCGGCGCCGGTGATCGCACCGACTTCACGCGCCAGCCCCTGCATCGACAGGCAATCCGCGCGGTTGGGCGTGAGCTTCAGGGTGATGAGGGTGTCGTCCAGATTGAGCCAGCTGCGGAAATCCTCCCCCACCGGGGCATCATCATCCAGCACCATCAGACCGTCGGCCGCGCCTTCCAGGCCCAGTTCCCTGGTCGAGCACAGCATGCCGAAGGATTCGACGCCACGCACCTTGGCCACCTTGATTTCGATCCCGGGCAGCTTCGCCCCGGGGCGCGCGCACGGCACCTTGAGTCCGGCTGCCACGTTGGGCGCGCCGCACACGATGGTGACCGGCGCGGCTTCGCCGACATCAACCTGGCACACGCGCAGGCGATCGGCGTCAGGATGCTTCTCCGCCGACAGAATCTCGGCCACCACCACATTGTTGAAGGGCGGCGCGGCCGGGACCAGGGCTTCTACCTCGAGCCCGGCCATGGTCACGGCATGGGCGAGTTGAGCGGTATCGAGCGCGGGGTTGACGAGGCTGCGCAGCCATGATTCCGGAAATTGCATGATGTATTCGCTCTAATTAATTGAATTGTTTGAGGAAGCGAAGGTCATTCTCGAAGAACAGCCGTAAGTCATCGACGCCGTAGCGCAGCATCGCCAGGCGCTCGACGCCGAGGCCGAAGGCAAAACCGACATAGCGTTCGGTGTCGATATTCACGTGTTTGAATACGTTGGGATGCACCATGCCGCAACCCAGCACTTCCAGCCAGCCGGTGTGCGAACACACCCGGCAGCCGGAGCCGCCGCACATCACGCAGCCGATGTCCATTTCGGCCGACGGTTCGGTGAAGGGGAAGAACGAAGGACGAAAGCGCACCGGCAGATCGTCGCGCTCGAAGAAGTTGCGCATGAAGTCGGCGAGCACGCCCTTGAGGTCGGCAAATGACGCCGACTCGTCGACCCAGAGGCCTTCGATCTGGTGGAACATCGGCGTGTGCGTGACGTCGGAATCGCAGCGGTACACCCGCCCCGGCGCGATGATGCGCAACGGCGGCTGGTGGGTCTGCATGTGACGCACCTGCACCGGCGAGGTGTGGGTGCGCAGCAGTTCGCCGCCCTGCAGGTAGAAGGTGTCGTGCATCGCCCGCGCCGGGTGGTCTTCCGGGATGTTGAGCGCGGTGAAGTTGTAGAAGTCGGTCTCGATCTCGGGCCCGGTCGCCACCTCGAAGCCGATTGAGCGGAACAGCGCCTGGATGCGCGAGAGCGTTTTCGACACGGGATGCAGACCGCCGCGCGCCATTCCGCGCCCCGGCAGGGTCACGTCCAGGGTTTCGGCCGCCAGCTGGCGGTCCAGCTCGGCCTGCTGCAGCGCATCGCGACGGCTTCTCAACGCCGCCTCGACCGCCTGCTTGGCCTCATTGATGCGGGCGCCGGCGGTCTTGCGCGCGTCAGCGGGCATCGCGCCCAGGCTTTTCAGCAGTTCGGTGAGCTGGCCGCTTTTGCCCAGATAGACCGCCTTGACCTGTTCCAGCGCCGGCAGGTCGGGGCTGGCCTGAATGGCGGCAAGGGCGTCGGCAACGATTTCGTTTGGATTGCGCATGGCAGTCAGTGGAAAACCTTAAATTGGTCCACGAAGGACGCGAAGTTCACGAAGGAAAAACCATTCTGTCTTCGTGCTTGTTCGCGTCCTTCGTGGATAAACTCTTTTCAAGCTGCACCAACAAAAAAAGGCCTTGCGGCCTTTTCTTGTTGCTTTGGTGTCGCTTACGCAGCGAGCTTGGCCTTGACCTGATCGACGATCTTGGCAAAGGCATCCTTGTCGAAAATCGCGATGTCGGACAGCACCTTGCGATCGATCCCGATCTCGGCGCGGCTCAAACCGTTCATGAACACGCTGTAGGTCAGGCCGTGCTGCCGCGAGGCGGCATTGATACGGGCAATCCACAGTGCGCGGAACTGGCGCTTGCGCTGACGACGGTCGCGGTACTGGTATTGACCGGCCTTCATCACCGCTTCGTTGGCGACGCGGAATACGTTCTTGCGACGGCCGCGATAGCCTTTGGCGGCATCGAGGATTTTCTTGTGGCTGGCGCGGGCGGTTACACCCCGTTTGACGCGTGGCATGGTCTTTCTCCTTTATGCGTAGGGCAACATGCGTGCAACCGCTTTGTGGTTGCTGGCATTGACGGTTTCCATGCCGCGCAACTGGCGCTTACGCTTGGTGCTCTTCTTGGTCAGGATGTGACGCATGAACGCGTGCGAGCGCTTGAACCCGCCGCCGCCCAGCGCGCGGAACCGCTTGGCGGCGCCGCTCTTGCTTTTCATCTTAGGCATGATGCTTCCTTTTATCTCATGCGGCCAGGTGATCCCACGGCGTGGAATGCTTCACCAACCCGACAGCACGTATTGTGTGGCGTTTTTAGGCCCTGGCTAACCGCCAGGGACAGAGACACGCCAGTCTCGAAACTTAAACTTTCTTTTTCGGCGCCAGCATCATCACCAGCTGGCGGCCTTCCATCTTGGGGAACTGCTCGACCACCGCGATTTCGGCCAGATCGGCCGACACGCGCCGCAGCTGATTCATGCCGATTTCCTGATGGGCCATCTCGCGGCCGCGGAAACGCAGCGTAATTTTCGTCTTATCGCCCTCTTCCAGAAACTTGATCAGGTTGCGCAGCTTGATCTGGTAATCGCCTTCGTCGGTACCCGGACGGAACTTGATTTCCTTGATCTGGACCTGCTTCTGCTTCAGCTTGGCTTCGTGCTGCTTCTTGCTTTCCTGGTACTTGAACTTGCCGTAGTCCATGATCTTGCACACGGGTGGCTGTGCCGTCGGCGCAATTTCAACCAGATCCAGATCAGCTTCTTCTGCTTGACGCAGCGCATCGTAAATCTTCACGATGCCGAGCTGCTCGCCTTCCACACCGACCAAACGCACTTCAGGGGACGTAATTTCTCCATTGATGCGTGTCTGCTTCTTTTCTGTCGCGATGAGTCGTTCTCCAAATAAAAACCTGACGCCAGGCGCCGAGGCAAAAAGGTCAAACAATAAAGAAGGCGCGGGGCCGAGTCCTGATTATAGGAGGCCCCAACGCCTTGTTTGACCGCTGTTATTGGCGCGCCAGCGTGTCCGCTTTCAGGCGCGCAATCAAGTCATCCAAACTGAGCTGCCCCAGGTCCTGGTTGCCGCGGGCACGGACGGAAACCAAACCGGCCTCCATTTCCTTGTCGCCGACGACCACCTGATAAGGCAGCTTCTGCAAGCTATGTTCCCGAATTTTATAGGTAATTTTATTATTACTCAAGTCCGACACGGCCCGGATGCCCGCCTCGCGCAACGCCTGGGTGACTTTTTGTGCGTAGCCGGCCTGGTTCTCGCTAATATTCATCACCATCACCTGCACCGGCGCCAGCCACAACGGGAAGTTGCCGGCGTGATGCTCGATCAGGATGCCGATGAAGCGCTCCATCGAGCCGAGAATCGCGCGATGCAGCATGACCGGCGGTTTGCGGCTGTTGTCCTCGTCGACGAACTCGGCTCCCAGACGCACCGGCAGGTTGAAATCGAGCTGGATGGTGCCGCACTGCCATAGCCGGCCGAGGGTGTCCTTCAGCGTGAATTCGATCTTGGGACCGTAGAACGCGCCCTCGCCCGGTTGCAGGTCGTAGGCCAGGCCGTTTTTGTCGAGCGCCGCCGCCAGCGCGGCCTCGGCCTTGTCCCAGGACTCGTCCGAGCCGACGCGCTTGTCCGGGCGGGTCGACAGCTTGACCAGCACGTCGTTGAAGCCGAAGTCGGCGTAGACCTTTTGCAGCATGACGATGAAGTCGGCGACTTCCTGCTCGATCTGGTCTTCGGTGCAGAAGATGTGGGCGTCGTCCTGGGTGAAGCCGCGCACCCGCATGATGCCGTGCAGCGCGCCGGAAGGCTCGTTGCGATGGCACGAGCCGAACTCGGCCAGGCGCAGCGGCAGGTCGCGGTAGGAATGCAGGCCGCTGTTGAAGATCTGCACGTGGCCGGGGCAGTTCATCGGCTTGACCGCGTAGTCGCGGTTTTCCGACGCGGTGGTGAACATGTTGTCGCGGTAGTTTTCCCAATGGCCGGATTTCTCCCACATGCTGCGGTCCATCACCGCCGGGGTACGCACTTCCTCGTAGCCGTACTCGATGAACTTCTGCCGCATGTACTGCTCGATCTGCTGCCACACGATCCAGCCCTTGGGATGCCAGAACACCATGCCCGGCGCCTCGTCCTGCATGTGCAGCAGGTCGAGCTGCTTGGCGAGTTTGCGGTGGTCACGCTTCTCGGCCTCTTCCAGCCGGTGCAGCTAGGCTTCGAGGTCTTCCTTCTTCGCCCACGCCGTGCCGTACACGCGCTGCAGCATCTCGTTCTTCGAGTCGCCGCGCCAGTAGGCGCCGGCCAGCTTCATCAGCTTGAAGTGCTTGAGCTTGCCGGTCGACGGCACGTGCGGGCCGCGGCACAGGTCGATGAAATCGCCCTCGCGGTAGAGCGAAATGTCCTCGTTGGTGGGGATCGACGCGATGATCTCGGCCTTGTAGGCCTCGCCCATGTTCCTGAAGAAGGTCACCGCCTCGTCGCGCGGCATCACGCTGCGCGTTACCGGAATGTCCTGCTTGGCCAGTTCGGTCATCTTCTTTTCGATGGCCGCCAGGTCTTCCGGCGTGAACGGGCGCTTGTACGCGAAATCGTAGTAGAAGCCGTCCTCGATCACCGGGCCGATGGTCACCTGCGCATCCGGAAACAGCGACTTCACCGCATACGCCAGCAGGTGCGCGGTGGAATGGCGGATCATGTCGAGGCCGTCGGCGTCGCGGTCGGTGACGATGGACAGCTGCGCATCCGCATCGATGACGTGGCTGGTGTCGACCAGCTTGCCGTCCACCCGACCGGCCAGCGCCGCCTTGGCCAGGCCTGCACCGATACTGGATGCGACCTGTGCGACCGTGACCGGGCCCTCAAACTGCCGGACGGAACCATCGGGAAGCGTGACGTTGACCATGACCCAAACTCCAGAATGAAAAAAAGCGCGGACCGGCCGCGCTTTCGGATACTACTTGAAGATGCAGGAAAGACTCAGAACTGCGATGCGCCGGGGATTAACCAGTGACATCCTTGCTCGTTCGCGGTGACATTTCGCAACCTCCGTGGGCTGTTCAGCCCCTCTTGAAACCGGCCATCCCAGCCCTTTGAATATTGGTAGGCGCGATTGGACTCGAACCAACGACCCCCACCATGTCAAGGTGGTGCTCTAACCAGCTGAGCTACGCGCCTAATGCGGGGCGCATCATAACCGAAACCTCACGCCGCTGTCGAGTCGGCGCGGCTTTTTTTCGCGTTGATCAGGACAAGGGCCAGCGCCGGATCACTTCGTAATGTGCGCCATCGGTCTCGGTGCGCGAACTCACCAGCACAAAATCGCTCACCGGCCAGTGCACCGGCGTGCATACGGGCACTTCGCCACCGGCCGTGTTGCGCAGCAGGGTGATGTGCGGCACGTGCGGGCGCGCATCGACCGTAAACCCGGCACCCTGCAGGGCGGCGTTCAGCGCGTCGACCAGTTCGAAATGCTGCGGCGGCGTCTGGCTCGCGCCCAGCCAGCCGATGCGGTTGTGGCGCCAGTAGCCGGCCTGATCGAGGATGAGTTCGAATGCCCCGGTTTTGACCGCGTCGGCGCAGGCGGCCAGGACATCCAGTTGCTCGGCCGGCGTGCGGCCGAGAAAGACCAGGGTGATGTGCAAAGTGTCCGCGCGCATGCGGCGGCCGCCCCAGTGCCGGTGCAACCACCTGCCGGTGCGGTTGAGCGCGTCGCGGGTGGCGTCGTCCGGCCACAGGGCGAAGAAGAGCCGCAGCGAGGATGGGTCGGGCTGGTGGCCGGGTTCAGCCACGCACGATCAGGCACACCGCTTCGGCGGCGATGCCTTCGCTGCGCCCGGTGAAGCCGAGTTTTTCGGTGGTGGTGGCCTTGACGTTGACGCGGTCGATTGCAACGCCGAGATCGTCCGCGATATGCGCCGTCATCCGCGCGATGTGCGGCGCCATTTTCGGCGCCTGGGCGATGAGGGTGGCGTCGACGTTGCCGACGCGCCAGCCGCGTTGCTGTAACTGTTCGGCGACGCGGCGCAGCAGGATGCGGCTGTCGATACCGGCGAACGCGGCGTCGGTGTCCGGGAAGTGGCGGCCGATGTCGCCCAGCCCGGCCGCGCCCAGCAGGGCGTCGCAGATCGCGTGTAGCAGCACGTCGGCATCGGAGTGGCCGGCGAGTCCCCGATCGTGGGGGATGTCGACGCCGCCGATGATGAGTTTGCGGTTCTCGGCAAAGGCATGGACGTCGAAGCCATGGCCGACCCGGATGTCATTCATTCAGCTTCCCCAGAATCAGGCCCGCCAGTTCGAGGTCCTGCGGATAGGTGACCTTGAGGTTGCGGCTGTCGGACTCGACCAGTCTGGGCTGCAGCCCGAGCTGCTCGATGGCCGAGGCTTCGTCGGTCATATCGCTGCCGGCAGCACGCAGCGCTTCAGTCAGCTTGCCATGACGGAACATTTGCGGGGTTTGCGCCTGCCACAGGCCGGCACGCGGCACCGTAGCCTCGGCGCGTGCGCCATTTGATGTGTCGGCTGCGGCACGCTTGAGGGTGTCGGCAACCGGCACGGCGAGCAGGCCGCCGACTGGGTCATCGGCCACTTCGTCGAGCAGCTTGCCCAGTATTTCATCCGGCAGACAGGGGCGCGCGGCGTCGTGCACCAGCACCCAGTCGTCGGCTGCACAGATTTTCGACATGGCCTGCAGCCCGTTCAACACGGTTTCGGCACGGGTAGCGCCACCGCAGCGCAGCACCTCGATGCGTTCTTCCCAGCCCTGCCACGCGTAGTTGTTCCAGCGCTTGTCGGTGGGCGACAGCACCACAAAAATTTTCGAAAGACGCGGCTCGCGCGCCAACACCATCATCGCGTGCGCGATCATGGGCACCGAATTGAGCGGCATATACTGCTTTTCAATGCTCCCGCCCATGCGCGAACCCGAGCCGGCGGCGGGAATCAGTGCGTAAAAATTCATGCGTCGCCTCCGGGCGCCAATACGTCGCGGTTGCCGTTCGACTGCATCGACGACACGAGGCCCGCGCGCTCCATGTCCTCGATCATGCGCGCGGCGCGGTTGTAGCCGATGCGCAGCTGGCGCTGCACCGACGAGATCGAGGCGCGGCGCGACTTCAGCACGTAGGCCACGGCCTGGTCGTACAGCGGGTCGGCTTCCGTCGCTTCGCCGTATTCGCCGCCGCCCTCGCCCGCCTCTTCCGGCGATTCGAGCACGCCTTCGATGTATTCGGGCTCGCCCAGCGACTTCAGGTAATCGACCACGCGATGCACTTCGGCGTCCGACACGAAGGCGCCATGCACCCGCTGCGGCAGCCCGGTGCCGGGCGGCAGGTAGAGCATATCGCCCTGCCCCAGCAGAGCCTCGGCGCCCATCTGGTCGAGAATCGTGCGCGAGTCGATCTTGCTGGATACCTGGAAGGCAATGCGGGTCGGGATATTGGCCTTGATGAGGCCGGTAATGACGTCGACCGACGGCCGCTGCGTTGCCAGAATGAGATGAATACCCGCCGCGCGCGCCTTCTGCGCCAGCCGCGCAATGAGCTCCTCGACCTTCTTGCCGACCACCATCATCAGGTCGGCGAGTTCGTCGATCATCACCACGATCATCGGCATGGTCTCCAGCGGCTCGGGGTTGTCCGGCGTCAGGCTGAAGGGATGCGTCAGCGGCGTGCCGGCCTTCTTGGCATCGCGCACTTTCTGGTTGTAGCCGGCGAGGTTGCGCACGCCGACCGCCGACAGCAGCTTGTAGCGCCGCTCCATTTCGGCCACGCACCAGTTGAGCGCGGACGCCGCCTGCTTCATATCGGTGACCACCGGAGCCAGCAGGTGCGGAATGCCCTCGTAGATGGACAGCTCCAGCATCTTGGGATCGACCATGATCATGCGCACCGCGCTGGGGTCGGACTTGTAGACCAGCGACAGGATCATGGCGTTGACGCCGACCGACTTGCCCGAGCCGGTGGTGCCCGCGACCAGCAGGTGCGGCATCTTGCCCAGGTCCGCCACCACCGGATTGCCGGCGATGTCCTTGCCCAGCGTGATAGTCAAAGGACTGGCGCTGTCGTGATAGGCCTTGGAGCCGAGAATCTCGCTCAAACGTACCATCTGCCGCCTGGGATTCGGGATCTCCAGCCCCATGGTGTGCTTGCCGGGAATCGCTTCGACCACCCGGATGCTGATCACCGACAGCGTGCGCGCCAGGTCCTTCGCCAGGTTGACGACCTGGCTGCCCTTCACGCCCGTCGCCGGCTCGATCTCGTAGCGCGTGATCACCGGGCCGGGCGAAGCCGACACCACCTTCACCTCGACGCCGAATTCGGCGAGCTTGCGCTCGATCATCAGGGACGTGTATTCCAGCGCCTCGGCGCTCGCGGTTTCCACCGCCTCGCCTGCGGGGTCGAGCAGGTGCAGCGGCGGCAAAGGTGAATCGGGCAGATCGGAAAACAGCGGCGCCTGCTTCTCGGTGATGGCGCGCTCGGACTGCGGAACTTCCTTTATCACCGGCTCGATGCGGATCGGCGGCGCTTCGTCGAGCCTTTTCTTGACCACCGAGACTTTCGCTTCGCGTTTCTGCTGCGCCACTTCGCCCAGTTTGCGGTCGCGATACGCCTGCCAGGACTCGATCGCCTTCCAGTATCCGCGCTCCACCCACTCGCCGGTGCGCTCGGCCATGCCGAGCCACGACATGCCGGTGAACAGGCTGAACCCCACCGCCATCAGCAGCAGCAGAATCAGGGTGCTGCCGGTGAAGCCGAACAGCGCACCCGCCGCACCGCCCACGCCCGCACCCAGCACGCCGCCGTGCGCGTCGGGCAGTGCCACCGCCCAGTGCCAGGCGCGCAGCCATTCGATGCCGGTACTGGAAAGCAGCAAGAGGCCGAAGCCGCCCAGCCGGAACCAGCGTTGGCGCCCGCCCGCCAACGGGGTTTCGTCGAGATGACGGAAGATGTGGATGACATAGGCCACCGCCAGCACCACCCACCACCAGGCCGATACGCCGAACAGCATCAGCAGCAGATCCGACAGCCATGCGCCGCTTTTGCCACCGAGGTTATTGATAGCCGGGCCAGCGCCGGTCGTGCTGAATCCGGGATCGGCCCCGTTGTGGGTGAGCAGGATCGCGGCCAGCAACAGCGCGGCGAATCCCACCAGCAAGGCACGGGCTTCGCGCAGCAGACGCTGCATGCGGGGCGGCAGGGGGATGGACGAACGGGAAGCGGGGCGCGCCATGGGAACGTAACAAGCTAAAGTGGCCTGATTATACCGGGCTGTCAGCATGGAAACGCTGCCGCCGAGTTTGGTTAGAATAGCGGGCTTTCCCATCGTCCGAGCACAGGCCATGAGCACCCAACACCACAAACTCGTCATTCTCGGTTCCGGCCCCGCCGGTTATTCCGCCGCCGTCTACGCCGCGCGCGCCAACCTCTCGCCCGTCGTCATCACCGGCATGCAACAGGGCGGCCAGCTGATGACCACCACCGAAGTCGACAACTGGCCGGCCGACGTCGACGGCGTGCAGGGCCCCGAGCTGATGGACCGCTTCCAGCGCCATGCCGAACGCTTCAAGACCGAAATCATTTTCGACCAGATCCACACCGCCAGGCTGACCGAAAAGCCCTTCACCCTGATCGGCGATTCCGGCACCTACACCTGCGATGCGCTCATCATCGCCACCGGCGCCTCGGCCATGTACCTCGGCCTGCCGTCCGAGCAGGCCTTCATGGGCAAGGGCGTGTCGGGCTGCGCCACCTGCGACGGCTTCTTCTACAAGAACCAGGACGTCGCCGTGATCGGCGGCGGCAACACCGCGGTCGAGGAAGCACTGTATCTGGCCAACATCGCCCGCCACGTCACCCTGGTGCACCGCCGCGATACCTTCAAATCGGAGAAGATCCTGATCGACCACCTGATGGAAAAGGTCAAGGAAGGCAAGATCACGCTGGAGCTCGACCACACGCTGGACGAAGTGCTGGGCGACAAGACCGGCGTCACCGGCATGCGCATCAAGAGCACCAAGGACGGCGCGACCAAGGACATCGCGTTGACCGGCATCTTCATCGCCATTGGCCACAAGCCCAACACGGCCATCTTCGAAGGCCAGCTCGAACTCGAGGGCGGCTACATCGTCACCAAGGGCGGCAACAAGGGCAACGCCACCGCCACCAGCATCGAAGGCGTGTTCGCCGCCGGCGACGTGCAGGACCACATCTACCGCCAGGCCGTCACCAGCGCCGGCACCGGCTGCATGGCCGCGCTCGACGCCGAGCGCTACCTGGACGCGCTCGGCAAGGCCTGAGCGCCGCCCGAGCCTCGCGAGTGATCCGGCATGAAGCGCGCCCGCGGCAGTGCGCTCGCCCCCGCCTCGTTCGAGGCGCTGGCGCGCATGCGCCGCGCCTTGCGCGAGCAGGCCGTGCAGCCCGCCACGTTCCACCAGGCACCGCATAAATCCAGGCCTGCGGCCGACGGCGCCATGCTGTTCCGTCGCGCCGTCGCCGACGCCGTTCCCCTGCCCCCTTCCGATCGCGCGGACCTTGCGCGCCCGCGCCCCAAGCCCATCGCCCATCAAAGACGGGCCGACGAGCAGCAAGTGCTAGTCGACGCGCTCGCCGACCCGTGGGACTGGGAAGCCGCCGTCTCCACCGGCGAGGAGCTGTTCTTCGCGCGCCCCGGCGTGCCCGCCGCCGCGCTGCGGAAGCTGCGGCGCGGCGGCTGGGTCATCCAGGGCGGACTCGACCTGCACGGCCACACCGGCGACGAAGCGCGAATCGCCCTGGCCGCCTTCCTCAACCGCTGCATGATCGAGGACCGCCGCTGCGTGCGCATCATCCACGGCAAGGGCCACGGCTCGAAAAACCGACTGCCGGTGCTGAAAAACAAGGTGCGCCACTGGCTGATGCAGCGTGAAGACGTGCTCGCCTTCTGCCAGGCGCGCACCGTTGATGGCGGCGCCGGCGCCGTCATCGTGTTGTTGAAATCCTCATCCCGTTAAATAAATAAGAAAGGCCCACCATGAGCGAACCCGTCATCACCGATTTCGAGCTGCCGTCCACCGGCAACGCCACCTTCAAACTGTCCGCCCATCGCGGCAAGAACGTCGTCGTGTACTTCTACCCCAAGGACAACACTTCCGGCTGCACCCTTGAAGGCCAGGAATTCCGCGACCTGTACGCCGACTTCGCCAAGGTCAACACCGTCGTCGTCGGCGTCTCGCGCGACAGCATAAAATCGCATGAAGGCTTCAAGGCCACGCACGGCTTTCCCTTCGAACTCCTGTCCGACAAGGATGAAACCACCTGCGAGCTGTTCGGCGTGATGAAGCTGAAGAACATGTACGGCAAGCAGGTGCGCGGCATCGAGCGCAGCACCTTCGTGTTCGATGCGAAGGGGAAACTGGTGAAGAGCTGGCGCGGGCTGAAGGCGCCGGGGCATGCGGCGGAGGTGTTGGGGTTTGTGCAGATGCTGTGAGTAGCTTCGTAGTTGAGGGCTTTACTGAACGACTGACCGTTGGCCGGGCAACCCCCGGCCAACGATCCTCAACCTAACCCGCACTGGATTGCTTCGCCGAGTTTATGCCCTACTGGGTGCTCGCAATGACAGGCGAAGCTTCATGCGAAGCAAAAAACCGCGCCACCACCTCCAGCTTCCTCGTCCGCGTCATCGCTGGCAGCGCATTCAACAACAAGCGTCCATACGGCTTGTCCGCCAGCCGCGTATCGCAAATCATCAGCACGCCGCGATCGGTCTCGGTGCGGATCAGCCGCCCGGCCCCCTGCTTCAAACTGATCGCCGCATGCGGCAATTGATAATCCATGAACGGCTTGCCGCCGTTCTTCTCGGCCAGGGCGATGCGCGCCGCGACGACCGGGTCGTCGGGCGGCTGGAACGGCAGCTTGTCGATGATGACGACCGACAGCACGTCGCCGGGCATGTCGACGCCTTCCCAGAAGCTCTGGCTGCCGACCAGGATGGAGTTGCCGTGGCTACGGAAGCGTTGCAGCAGATCGTTCTTGCTGCCCTCGCCCTGGACCAGCAGCGGGATGTCCAGCCCCTCGTCCTCGATCCTGGCCTTGAGCAGCTCGTGGGGGGTCGCGCTGCCG
>CAMTWC010000065.1:0-9764 GCA_947085345.1 uncultured Gammaproteobacteria bacterium
CACCCCCTGTTGAAGCCACGTCACGCCGGTCTACATGTCAAGCAGCGCCAGGCTCGCCCCGCACAAACCCAGGTGAAGCCGCTACAATGCGCGCCTCGGAAGCGTGGCCGAGTGGTTTAAGGCAGTGCTCTTGAAAAGCACCGATGCAGGAATGCATCCGTGGGTTCGAATCCCACCGCTTCCGCCAGATGGCCGGTTTCAGCGATGCGGGCGCAGCCCGTTCGCTAGAATTTGAATTGGGCGCGCAGTGCCGTTTTTTGTTGTGCCGCACACAGTTAATGAGAAAATCCGGGGATGGCACGCCCCGCCCCCCTCACCCCAGTCAACCACGACCGCGACAGCGCGGGGATGACCTATGTCTATCCCGTCGTCTCGCGCCGCGCCGGCGGCGTGTCGGTGGGCGTCAACCTCAATCCCAACAACGCCTGTAACTGGGCCTGCGTGTATTGCCAGGTGCCAGACCTGACGCGTGGCGCGGCGCCGGAAATCGACCTGGCGAAACTGGAAGCCGAACTGCGCGCGATGCTTGCCGACATCCTTCACGGCGACTTCATGCAGACGCGGGTGCCTGAAGGGGCGCGCCGGCTGAACGACATCGCGCTGTCGGGAAACGGCGAACCGACCAGCGCCAGGGCCTTCCCGCAGGTCGTCGAACTGATCGGGCGGGTGATGGCGGAGTTCGATCTGGTCGGCAGGGTCAAGCTGGTGCTGATTACCAACGGCAGCCTGGTCGACCGACCGCGCGTGCAGGACGGCCTCGGGAAAATGGCGGCGCTGAACGGCGAGGTATGGTTCAAGTTCGACAGCGCGACCGCAAGCGGCATGCGAAGCATCAACCAGACGCGGGTTTCACCCGACAAGCAGTTCGAGCGGCTGGCCACGGCCGCGCGCCTGTGTCCGACCTGGCTGCAAACCTGCGTGTTCGCGCTGGACGGCAAGCCGCCTTCGGACGCTGAACAGGCGGCCTGTCTGGCTGCGGTGGCACGTATCCGGCAGGAATCGATTCCAGTGCAGGGCGTGCTGCTCTATGGCCTGGCGCGGCCTTCGATGCAACCTCAGGCCAGCCGGCTGTCGGCGCTGCCCGCGGACTGGCTCGAGGCCTTCGCCGGAAAAATCCGCGCGGCAGGGTTGCCGGTAAAGGTTGCACTGTGATCCACGGCATCGGCACCGACCTGCTGGACGCGCGGCGCATCCGCAGCGGCCTCACGCGCTTCGGCGAACACTATGCGGACCGCATCCTCGCCCCGGCCGAACACGCGATCTATCACGCCAGCCGCGACCCGGCACGCTTTCTCGCCAAGTGTTTCGCCGCCAAGGAGGCCTTCGCCAAGGCGACGGGAACCGGGCTGCGCGCGCCGGTGACGCTGCGCAACATCGCCGTGCTGCGCGACGCGCGCGGCAAGCCCTTCCTGCAATGCGCGCCCGGACTCTCCGCCTGGCTGGCCGCGCGCGGCGTCACGGCGCATCATGTTTCGCTGTCGGACGAGGGCGACCTCGTGCTGGCGTTTGTCGTGCTGGAGCAATCCCATTCCTCTTCGGAGAACGCAACGTGACCCTTGGCCCCTTGATGCTCGACGTGGCGGGTACCGAACTCACCGACGACGACCGCCGCCGTCTCGCCCATCCGCTCGTCGGCGGGGTGATCCTGTTTTCCCGCAACTACCGCGACCCGGCGCAGCTGGCCGCGCTCACCGCTGAAATCCACGCGCTCAAGTCCGCGCCGCTGCTGATCGGCGTCGACCACGAGGGTGGCCGCGTGCAGCGCTTCCGCGAGGGTTTCACCCGCCTGCCGCCGATGCGCGTCTTTGGCGAAATCTGGAACGAGCACCCGCAGCGCGCCCGCGAACTGGCGCGCGAAACCGGCTTTGTGCTGGCGAGCGAACTGCGCGCGCACGGCGTCGATTTCAGCTTCGCGCCGGTGCTCGACCTCGATTACGGCGCGTCCTCGGTCATCGGCGACCGCGCCTTCCACGCCGATCCGCACGCCGTGTTCCAGCTGGGACAGGCCGTGATGCTGGGGATGAAGAACGCCGGCATGGCGGCCTGCGGCAAGCATTTCCCCGGCCACGGCTTCGTGGTGGCGGATTCGCATGTTGCCATCCCGGTGGATCAGCGCACCCTGGCCGACATGGCGATCGCCGATCTGGTGCCGTTCCGCCTGATGATCGAGGCAGGGCTGGTCGCGATCATGCCGGCGCATGTGATCTACCCCAAGGTCGATGATCAGCCTGCCGGATTTTCAAAAGTGTGGCTGCAAAAGCTGCTGCGTCATCAGCTGGGCTTCGACGGCGCAATTTTCAGCGACGACCTGTGCATGGCTGGCGCTACGGTAGCAGGCGGAGTGGTCGAGCGCGCGGCGGCGGCGCTCAACGCGGGCTGCGACATGGCGCTGGTATGCAACCGGCCCGATCTGGCCGACGAAGTGCTGGCAAACCTGAAGGTGGACTGGCCCGCCCCCGCCCGTGCGCGGCTGGCGCGCATGCATGGCCACCCGCATCCGCCGACGATGACCCAGCTGCGCGAATCGGTCCGCTACGTCAACGCACTGCACCACATCGCCGGGCTGGGGCTGGATTCCGCCGACCTCAACCTGCAGGTCGACCCCACCGATTACTGTGGCCGGTCATAAGCACGATCACGCGCACGGTGCAGGCAAGCAACACGTCCACCTTCACGCAAGGCACAACGGCACACTGCTTATCGCCCTGCTGCTGACGCTGGCCTTCGCCGGGGTCGAGGCCCTGGCCGGCTGGTGGTCGGGCTCGCTCGCGCTGCTGGCCGACGCCGCCCACATGGTCACCGACAGCTCGGCGCTGGGGCTGGCGGCCGCTGCCGCCTGGCTGGCGCGGCGGCCGCCCAGCATGCGGCATTCCTACGGACTGGTGCGCGCCGAGGTGCTGACCGCGCTATTCAACAGCCTGCTGATGCTGGGCTTGGTCGGCTTTATCGTGCACGAAGCCATCGACCGCATCGGCACCCCGCGCGAGATCGCAGGCGGCGCCGTCATCGGTGTCGCGGTGATCGGTCTCGGGGTGAACCTGGCGGTCGCCTGGGTGCTGCATCGCGGCGAGCAGACGCTCAACAGCCGCGCTGCGCTGCTGCATGTGCTGGGCGATGCGCTCGGCTCGGTCGCCGCCATCACCGCCGGGGTGGTGGTGGTGGCCACCGGCTGGACGCCGATCGATCCGCTGCTGTCGCTGTTCGTCGCCGCACTGATCCTGGTGGCCGCGCTGCGCCTGCTGCGCGAGGTGGTGCACGTGCTGATGGAGGGGGTGCCCCTGCATGTCCAGCTCGACGCCGTCGGCCGCGACCTGGCGGCGCTCGACGGCGTGCATCGGGTGCACGACCTGCATGTGTGGACGCTGTCGTCCGGCACCATCGCGCTGTCGGCGCACCTGGAAATCCGCAGCCTGGACGACTGGCCGGCCCTCCTCGCCGCCGCACGCCAGACCCTGGATACGCGCCACGGCATCCGCCACGTCACCCTGCAGCCCGAGGTGCCGGCGGCGGTGCCGCTGGTGCGCGGCCCTTATCCGCCGCCGACCTGATCTGCCGTGCGCCAGGTTGTTTGAGCCGCTCCTTCGCGCCCCGCGGACATGACACAATGCGGCTCCTGAACCGGACGCCGGCCTGCCGCCCCGATGCACACGCTTTCCACCGATCTGCGCTTCGCTCCGCCGTTCCGCGCGCCCGGCGTGCTGGCCGGGGTGCTCGCCATGCACGCCGTCATCCTGGGCCTGATCCTCGCGGCGCCCCGCACCCCGCCACCACCGGTACTGCCGAGCCCGATCCATGTCCGCCTGATCGAAGCCGCGACTGAATCGTCCGCGCCCGTTCCGGCCCCGCCGCCGGCCGTCACGCCGCCCCGCCCGCCGCAGCCAGCGCGCGCGCCTTCGCCTCCCGTCGCGGTAGCCCCCCCGACGGCACCGCAACCCGCCGCCGAGCCGGTGCCGGCCCTGCGCCCGGCGGAACCGGTCGCGCCGCCCGCGGCACCCGCTGCACCGGCGCCGCCGCAGCCCGCGCCAGTGCCGCCTCCGGTGGTGCAGCCGCGCTTCGACGCGGCCTACCTGGACAACCCGCGGCCGCCCTACCCCGGCGTATCGCGCCGCTTGGGCGAGGAAGGCGAAGTGCGCTTGCGGGTCCGGGTCGACCCCGCGGGCTTTGCACAGCGGGTCGAGATCCAGCAGGGCAGCGGCTACCCGCGGCTCGATCGGGCGGCGCTGGATACCGTCCGGCAGTGGCGCTTCGTGCCCGCCCGCCAGGGCGACCAGCCGGTCGCCGCCTCGGTCATCGTGCCGATACAATTCACCCTGAGGAGCCAACCATGAACGCCCCTGACGAACCGGTTCAACTGGGCCTCGCCCATTTTCTGGCGCAGGCCGACGCGCTCGCGCTTTTCCTGCTGGTCGTGCTGCTGACGATGTCGGTCATCACCTGGTACCTGATCGCCAGCAAGGCGATCGCCCACTGGCGCATGCGCAAAAGCGCGCGGGTGTTTCTGGAAAACTTCTGGAACGCGCCGGGGCTGGAACCGGTGGCCGCGCACCTGCGCACCGCCGGCGTGCACGACCCCTTTTCCAAGCTCACCGAGTATGGTCTGAACGCGGCCGAGCAATACCGCAACAAGACCGGGCAGCGCCTGATCGAATCGGGCTCGGCCGACGCATTCCTGACCCGCGCGCTGCGCCGCGCCATCGACCAGGATACCGCGCGCCTGGAGTATGGCCACACCATGCTGGCGTCGATCGCCTCGTCCGCGCCCTTCGTCGGCCTGTTCGGCACGGTGTGGGGGATTTATCATGCGCTGCTGAACATCGGCATGAGCGGATCGGGCAGCCTCGACCAGGTCGCCGGACCGGTCGGCGAGGCGCTGATCATGACCGCGCTGGGGCTCGCGGTCGCCATTCCTGCCGTGCTCGCCTACAACTTCTTCAACCGCTCGAACCGGATGATCTTGAACGAACTCGACGGCTTTGCGCACGACCTGTTCGCTTTCATGTCGACCGGCGTGCGCGCCCAGGAGCAGGGGGCGAAACCCGACCCTGCCGCAAGGAGCGCATGATGGCCTTCGGCGGACTCCATTCCGGCGGGCGCTCGCAGGACATCGCGGAAATCAACATGATTCCGCTGATCGACGTGATGCTGGTGCTGCTGATCATTTTTATCATCACCGCGCCGCTCTTGACCCATGCGATCAAGCTCGACCTGCCGCAGGCCGCGAGCCAGCCCAGCCCGCCGCAGGCGGACACGATCCAGTTGTCGATCCAGGCCGACGGCACCGTGTACTGGGACACCGAAGCGGTCGACGCCGAGACCTGGCGGGCGCGCATGGCCGCCGCTGCACAGCAGGCGCCGCAGCCGGAAATCCACCTGCGCGCCGACGGCGACCTCGCGTATCGCCACGTCGCCCGCATCATGGCCGACGCGTCGCGCGCCGGCCTGGTGAAACTCGGCTTCGTCACCGACCCGCGCGACGCCTCCGCGCCCTGAGCCTGCTTCCCGCATGAATCCTGCCCTGCCCCGGCTGCTTGCCCGCGTCTGCGTGCATGCAGCGTCCGCTTTGTCTTCCTGAGCCGGGAAAGCACGCTCCTGGGGCTTCTCGCCCCGTTCTATGCACGCCCTGCGCATATTTTTTTGTAGCTGCGCTTGATTTATTATTGAGAATCATTATTATTCGCGTATTCGATACTGGATCGCATTCATGAAACCCGGCCAACCCGAGCATTCCCGCCCACTCGTCCGCAATGCAACGGAGCCGGACGCGCGCATCCGGCTGCCGCATCCGATTCCTGCGGACCGTTTGTTCGAGGGGCGGCAGGAAATCCAGATCGCCCATGGAGACGAAACCTACCGCCTGCGCATCACCAAGAACGGCAAGCTGATCCTCACAAAGTAAATCCGCCCACCGCAGTACCCGCCCGCCCGCGCGCACGCGCCAGCCAGCTACCTAACCCAAGGAGACTGGCATGCACACATCCCCGCCCCACGACACCCACGAAATCGTCATCGCCGCGACCTTATGGCTGATGCACCGCTATCAGCAAACCGGCTGCAAGAAGCTCGCCCGTATGGTCGAGCAGCATTTGCGCTGGATGCAGGCGGGCGCAAGCGGTCCGGTACTCGCCAACGCCTGCCAGCGGCTGTCGACTGAATGGTGCGCCGTGTCATGCGCAGCCCATCCCGTTTTCCAGCAATCCACCCTGCATTGAAGGAGGCATTCATGATCTCGATTGGACACACGCTTCCCGACATCGTCAGCGAAGCCTATCTGCCTGATGGGCGCATCGAACCCGTTTCGCTCGCGCAATACCGCGGCAAGTGGCTGGTGTTGTTTTTCTGGCCGCTCGATTTCACTTCCGTCTGCGCGACCGAGGTTCGGGCCTACTCGGACCTGAGCCACGACTTCGACATCTCGGGTGCCGTGCTGCTCGGCGCCAGCGTCGATTCGGCACTCGCCCACTGCAGCTGGGTCAAGCACGGTCTCGGCCCGGTCGCATTTCCAATGCTGGGCGACGTGTCGCATGAACTTGCCCGGCGCTTCGGCGTGCTCGCCGACTCTGGCGTGGCGCTATGCGCCACGTTCATCGCCAGCCCCGAAGGCCGAATCGTCAGCATCGCGGCTAACGACCTCAACGCCGGCCGCTCGGCGCGCGAAAGCCTGCGCCTGCTGCACGCCCTGCAGAGCCGCGAAATCACCGCCCGCGAATGGCAGCCCCGCGGTGGCTTCGTGGCAGCCGCCTGAGAAAGGGACTTGCATGCGAACCGCCTCTCCAGCATCACTCCTGGTCGCCGCGCTTGTAATGCTGCGCCACCCATGCAACCGAAACCAGGCCACAGCGCAATTGCTGCTCGAGCGTGCGGCCGAGTACAGCGAACTCACGCCCGCCGAGCGCGAGGCCTGCCTCGAACTTGCCGACGATCTGGCGTCCGTTGAATGTGCCACACCTGAGCCCGCGCTGCGGGCGCCATGCTCATCGCAAGCCCAATTTTCCAACCTTTGAAGAAGTCAATCATGCAATTTCATTTATCCGCGTTAGCCAGCGCCATTTCATTGGCATTTTCAGTTTCCCATGTCCACGCCCAGTCGACACCCGAATCGCAAAAAACGGCCAACACCCTTGAGGAAGTCACGGTCAGCGCCGACTGGCTGGGCGCACCGACGGCCGAAACGGCAAAAAAACATCCCGGCGCACGCAGCGTCGTCACGTCTCAAGAGTTGACCGAATCGGGAGCACGCACCGTGGAGGACGCGCTGCGCAACGTGCCCGGCGTGCGGGTGCTGGATGAAAGCGGCACCGGCATTCTGCCGAACATCGGTGTCCGCGGCCTCAATCCTCTGCGCAGCGAACAGGTGCTGGTGCTGGTGGACGGCATGCCGGTTTCGCTGGCACCGTACGGCCAGACCGGTCTGTCGCTGTTCCCATTGACCATCAACTCGATCGAAGCGATCGATGTGGCGCGCGGCGGGGTCGCGGTTCACTACGGCCCGAACAACGTCGGCGGGGTAATCAATTTCGTGAGCAAGCGCATCCCGCGCAAGCCGTCCCTGACTGCCAAGGAAACGCTGTCGATTGCGGGCAATGGCCACCTGCTGAGCGACACCTATGTACGTGCCGGCGGCTTCGTGAACGAACGGCTCGGCCTGCAGGCGCAGGCAAACGTCATCGATGGCCATGCCGAGCGCGAGCACTCGGCGACCACGGTCAACAACCTGATGCTCGATGCCGACTGGTTCGTCACCGACAACGCCGACATCAAGGCCGGCCTGCAATACTACAAAACCGAAAACGATCTCCCCGGCGCACTGACGCCGCAGTCCTACGAACAGGACCGCGACCAGTCGACCCGGCCGCTCGACCGCTTTAACGGCGATACGCTGCGCGGGCACATCGTCTACAACCAGTATTTCGACAATGGCGCTGAACTGCGCTGGGCCAATTTTGCCCACCACAGCAACCGCGAGTTTTTCTTCGGCAATGCGAGCAACGCCGACACCCCGTCGACGCTCGAAATGTCGGCGCCGCGGGAATTCTGGGTCTACGGCAGCGAGCCCCGCTTCACCTTCAACATCGATGGCGGGATCAAGCAGAAGATCGCCCTCGGCGCGCGTTATATGCGTGAGGAAGTCGACTATCTGGTCAACTCGCGCAACGTCGCGACCAACGCCTTTACCGTCGCGCGCAACTGGCGCTTCGAAAACGATGCCGTCGCCGCCTATGCGAGCGATACTTTTTCGCTACTCGATGACAAGCTGAAGGTTACGCCCGGTATCCGTTACGAGCAGATCGACTCCTACCGCCGGGACAACAAGACCGGGCAGGAAGGGACCAACACGACCCGAGACTGGCTGCCTGGCGTGGACGTCGGTTATCAGGCAAGCGACGCCTTGTTCCTGTTCGCCAATTTCCACGAATCCCTGCGTCCCGTACAGTTCACGCAAGTCACCTACGGCGGCGAGAACCTGGCTGCCGAACGCGCGAAGAACTACGAAGCCGGCGTGCGCCTGAGCCCGACCCGGAACGTCGATACCGCGCTCACAGCCTTCCGCTTCGATTTCGACAACAAGCTCGAATATGTCGCCGCCCTCGGCGCGTTCCGCAACCTCGGCGAAGCGCGCCACCAGGGCATCGAAGCGGAACTCGCGTGGCGCCCGGCGCGCGTCCGCGGACTCGAATTCAAGACCGCCTACACCTATGTCGACACCGAGCAGCTTTCCGGCCAGTTCAAGGGCAACGAATTGCCGCTGGCGCCCCGGCATCAGGTCAACCTGCAGACCAACTACCGCACAGGGGCGTGGAACTGGAACGTCACCGGCCTGTACCAGAGTTCGGCATTCTCCGACGGCGCCAACACCGTCACCGAAAATGTCACCGGCTCGGTCGGGAAAATTCCGTCCTATTCGGTCTGGAACGCCCAGGTCACGCGCGATTTCAACTGGAACGGCACCAGGATGAAAGCAGGTCTGGCGCTCAACAACCTGTTCGATCGCGACTACTACTTCCGCGGCGTCGACTTCAGCCAGGGCCGCATGCCGGCTCCCGGGCGCGCTGCCCTGCTGACCCTGCAAATGGACATGTAAGGGGAGCCGTCATGCGCGATATCGTGATACTGGCGCACGTCCCGACCGACTCGGTCAACCTCGGATTCATTCCGGCGGCGCAGCGCCGGGGTTTATCGGTCGTGCTCCTGACCGACGCCGCCGAGGCGCATCGACACTATTTCGGTCAGTCGGGGCTCGCGGCGTACCCGCGGGAAATTATTGCCTGCGACGTATTCAATCCGCTCGCTGTCATCGATGCCCTTACCTGCCGCGAGCAGACCCCCGCGGCAATTTTTTCCAACAGCGATCACCTGCAGACCAGTACGGCGATCGCCGCCGAGTATTTCAGGTTGCCGCGCAAAGACTGGCACATTACGTACCGCGCAAAAAACAAGGCGGAAATGCGGGCCGCGCTCAAGGCCCAGGGACTCGACATGCTCTGGCATGCCGTCGTCTGCGACCCCGCCGCGCTCGCGCGCACCCTGGATGGCGTGCCGTTTCCGTGCATCGTCAAACCGCGCGAAGGCGTTGCCAGCCAGCAGGTCAGTCTGAGTCGCGACCGCGCCGAACTCGCGGCTCAGTGCGCCGCGGCCTGGAGCAAACATCCCGGTCAACCCTTGCTCCTCGAGGAATACATCGCTGGCCCGCTCTGCACGCTGGAAACCCTCGGCGATGGCGAGAGGCTCTGCGTGCTCGGAGGGTTCCAGGTGAAACTGTCGCCCCC
>CAMTWC010000066.1:0-28828 GCA_947085345.1 uncultured Gammaproteobacteria bacterium
CAGCTTCGACAAGCAGTTCGTGCGCGACTGGCTGGAAGCCAGCGGCTGGAACAAGCAGGCGCCGGGGCCGGAACTGCCCGCCGAAATCGTCGCCCGGACCAGCGAGAAATACCGCGAGGCGATGACGCGGCTGCTGGGGTAAACGCGTCCCCCCTTTACACGCAAACCGGCCTGCGCGTAAACAGCAAAAATGGACCTGTTCCCCGCGCCCGCATGCCGTTACCATTTGAAAATCATTAGAATTTCGCCTTTCATCCGGACACGCGCGGCGAACGCCGTTTCCCCCATTCCAGACAAGAGATAGAGTCATGACCTACGAAGATTTCGCAAGCGCTCAATCGTTTTTCCTGTGGTCGACCTTTGCGATCGCCCTGATCATGGGCGCCGTCGTCAACAAGACCAACTTCTGCACCATGGGCGCGGTCTCCGACTGGGTCAACATGGGCGACACCGGCCGCATGCGCGCCTGGGTGCTGGCCATCGCGGTCGGCGTGCTGGGCGTGATGGGTCTGGAAGCGGCCGGCCTGGTGAACGTCAGCAACACCTTCCCGCCTTATCGCCAGACCAACCTCGTCTGGCTCGAAAACGTGCTCGGCGGCATCCTCTTCGGCATCGGCATGACGCTCGCCTCCGGCTGCGGCAACAAGACGCTGATCCGCATCGGCGGCGGCAACCTCAAGTCGATCATGGTGCTGCTGGTCATCGCCCTGATCGCCTATTTCATGATCAACCCCTTCCCGGGCAGCGACAAGACCCTGTATTCGACCCTGTTCTATTCGTGGACCAACCCGACCGCGGTCACGCTCTCCACCAACCAGGATCTCGGCGCCATGCTGTTCGGCGACAGCGCCGCCACCGGCCGCATGGTGATGGGCGCCGTCATCGGCGGGCTGCTGCTGGTCTGGGCATTCAAGTCGGCCGAATTCCGCACCAACTTCGACAACATCCTCGGCGGCCTGGTGGTCGGCCTCGCGGTGCTCGCCGCCTGGTATGTGACCAGCAATATCACGGTGAACGCCGACGGCGAGATGATGTCGCTGCAGACCTACGCCCAGGACTGGGAACTGTACGCGCCTGCCGATGCGGTCAAGCCCGCTTCCACCGCCGCACTGGCCTCGCAATCCTTCACCTTCATCAACCCGATGGGGCAAACGCTGGGCTACGCTGCCAACGGCTTCGACCGCACCCTGCTCACCTTCGGGATCATGGCGCTGGCGGGCGTGATCGCCGGCTCCCTGCTGTGGTCGCTGATCTCGCGCAGCTTCCGCATCGAGTGGTTCGCCTCCGGCCGCGACTTCGTCAACCACCTTGTCGGCGCGATCCTGATGGGCTTCGGCGGCGTGCTGGCGATGGGCTGTACCATCGGCCAGGGCATCACCGGATTCTCCACCCTGGCGCTGGGCTCCATCCTCACCTTCGTCGCCATCGTGCTCGGCAGCGCCGTTACCATGAAGGTGCAGTACTACAAGATGGTGTACGAAGCCGACGCCACCTTCATGAAGGCCTTCGTCACCGCGCTGGTCGACCTCAAGCTGCTGCCCGCCGGCATGCGCAAGCTGGAGGCGGTGTAAATCCGGCGCTGGTTTCTGCCCAACAAAAAGCCCCGCTTCGGCGGGGCTTTTTGTTGGGCAGCGACCGCCGGCGGCTTATTTCAGCGTCGCATTCAGGAAGTCCGCCACGGCTTCAACCATTTCCCCTTCGCGCCCGGTGAAAAAGTGGTCGGCGCGGCCGATCGTCACCTGCCTTGAACCCGCGGCCGCGAAGCTCTGCTTGCGCGTGCCCGCGTTCGCCAGCACCGGCGGCAGGTCGTTGTCGCCGTAGAGGTCCAGAACCGGCAGTTTCACGGCCTTGTAGTCGCCCACCGATATCCCCAGGCTGGCCCACGACTTGACCGCAGGGTCGGGTTTGCCGGACACGTACACGAGGCTCATGCGCGAGCCCATGCTGTGGGAGACGATGGCCAGGTTTTTGTAGCCCCTGGCCTTGAGAAACTCGACTGCCTCGGCGATGCGCTCGGCCGCCTCGGGGAAGGTCGGCGGATAGGCCTCGCCCTGGGCGTCGGCGGCCAGGATCGGCATCTGGATCGACAGCGTAGCGAAGCCGCGGTCGGCCAGTTCGGTGCGCAGGGTTCCCACCATGCCCCAGTCGGGGTGGATGCCCAGGCCGTGCACGACGATGGCAGCCCTGTCAGCGCCCGCCACCGGCGTGAACAGGGCCAGGAACGTATGATGCCCGCGCGGGGTTTGCAGGTAGACCGGGTCGCCCACCACCAGCCCGGGAACCACCTCGTCCGCCCACTTCTTTTCGCGGGCGTAATCGGCAATGCCGGCTGTGGCCAGAACACTCATGGAAAGCAGTGCCGCCAGTCCGGCAGCCAAACCCAACAGCATGTTTTTCTTCATTTCCCGTCTCCTGCACGTTAAAGTTTGCAATCCAGCAACCCGATAATTAATGAAACAAATTAATTATCGTTAACAATCAACCGTTCAAGGTGAAAAAAAGTGATCGCCAAGCCGTTGCGCGTCGTGACCCCTTCCCTGCCGACCGCGCCGCCGCGCGATGTGCGCCCGCGCGGCGGCGCGCGGGTGGTGATTGTCGACGACCGCAGTACCGCGCGCAGACTGCTCGACGGCCTGGCACGCACCCTGGAGCCCGGGGTGGTGGTGGAGTGCTTCGAAGACCCGCAGGATGCTCTGGCGCAGATGCAACTCGTCACGCCGGATCTCATCATTACCGACTACCGGATGCCGGGCATGGACGGCATCGAGTTCACCCGCCGCATCCGCGCCGAGCGCCGCCTCGCCGACGTGCCGGTCGTCATCGTCACGGTGGTGGAAGACCGCCAGGTTCGCTACCAGGCGCTGGAAAACGGCGCCACCGACTTTCTCACCCGACCGATCGACCCGCAGGAATGCCGTGCCCGCTGCCTCAACCTGCTGGCCCTGCGCCGCAGCCAGCGGATGGTGGCCGATCGCGCCCAGTGGCTGGAAGAGCAGGTGATGCTGGCCACCCGCGAGGTGCGCACGCGCGAACGCGAAACCTTGATGAAACTGGCCAAGGCCGGCGAATACCGGGACGGGGAAACCGGCAACCACATCCTCCGCATGGCGAAATACGCCCGCCTGATCGCCGAGGAACTCAAGCTCACCGCGATGGAGTGCGACGAGATCGAAGCCGCGGCACCCATGCACGATATCGGCAAGATCGGCATCCCCGACCAGATTCTGATGAAGCCCGGCCGGCACACCCCGGAGGAGCAGGCGATCATGCGCACCCACCCGCTGATCGGACATGGCATTCTCGACGACAGCCCCTCGCGCTACCTGCAGATGGGCGCGGTGATCGCGCTCGGCCATCATGAAAAATTCGACGGTACCGGCTATCCACAGGGCCTGGCCGGCGAGGACATTCCCCTGCCCGCCCGCATTGCGGCGGTCGCCGACGTGTTCGACGCGCTCACCTCCAATCGCCCCTATAAGCGCGCCTGGTCGTTCCAGGAAGCGCTGCACTACATCCGCTCCGAAAGCGGCAAGCACTTCGACCCCGCCTGCGTGCGTGCGTTTGAGTTGCGCATCGATACCGTTGCCGCCGTCATGCGCAAGCTGGGCGACAAACCCGACTAAGCCCGCCGCATGTTGAACCGGTTGCCGCTTCCCGATTTCGCCAGACGCCTGCAGGAGCGAATTCGCGCGCGGCCGGATACCGAGTTTCAGCAGGCGCTGATCCGCGTCGTTATCGGAATCGTCTTCCTGACTTACTTCTCTAGCCGCCTTGCGGTGCTTGACGACACGGTACGCTACACCGCTCAACTCATGAGCGTCTTGTTCATCGGATCGGCTTTGCTGATCCTTGCCCTCTCGCTGGTCAACCTGAAAGCCTCGCCGCCACGTCGCATTGTTGCAATGGCAATGGACTACGGGATGTGCTCATTTCTATTGACCTACACGGGCGAAGCCGGAAGTCCCCTTCTGGTTGTTTATCTTTGGGTCACGCTAGGCAATGGCTTCAGATATGGTGTGGCCTACTTGTACGCAGCCACAGCCATGGCGATTGCGGGTTTCCTGCTGGTTCTTGTGTATTCGCCGTATTGGAGCAATCACTTGTCCATTGGGATAGCATTTCTGCTTTCTATGATTGCTGTCCCGCTTTACACGGCATCACTGCTGAAGCAGGTGCACTCAGCCATACAGCGCGAGCGAAAAGCCAGCCAGGCCAAATCCAGCTTCCTCGCCAATATGAGCCATGAACTGCGCACGCCGCTGAACGGCGTCATCGGCGTCGCCGACCTGCTGGTGGAAACCCCGCTCAACAAGGAGCAAAAGGAGTTTTCCCAGATCATCCGCGCTTCGGCCCACACCCTGCTGGAACTGATCGAAAACGTGCTCGACATCTCCCGCATCGAAGCCGGCCGGATCATCACCACAAGCGAGGATTTCGACCTGCATCGCCTGATCAACGGCACGACTGCGATGATGGAGTCCCAGGCGCAGGGCAAGGGGCTGGTATTGGCGGCGCACATTGCGCCGCAGACGCCGTTCCACCTGCATGGCGATGCACGCCACCTGCGCCAGATCCTCATCAACCTGATCGGCAATGCCATCAAGTTCACCGAGCACGGACGGATCGATGTGTATATCCGCCCGGTCGGGATGGGCCAGCCGCAGCGGCTGCGCTTTGAAATCGTCGATACCGGAATCGGCATTCCGGAAGCCGCACAGGCGCGCATCTTCGACAGTTTCACCCAGGCCGATCCGTCCGTCACCCGCCGCTTTGGCGGCAGCGGACTGGGCACGACCATCGCCAAGCAACTGGTGGAAACGCTGGGCGGACAAATCGGCCTGCACAGCCGCGAAGGCGAAGGCACGACCATCTGGTTCGAGTTGCCGTTTGCGCTGCAAACGGCAGTGTTCCCTGCGTCTGATGAACATTTCGAGGCCCCGATGCGGGTGGCGATTCTGGCCGGGGCCGAACTGACTGTCCGGCTGCAGATGGTGATTCGCAACTGGGGCGCCGAGGCCATGCCAGTGGGCAACACCGCCCGGCTCGCTGCCGAGCTGTCTGCGTATTTGTCGGGTGGCACACCACTCGGTGCGGTGGTGGTGGAACGCTCCGCGCTGCCGGGCGACGCGGCCGCCTTCCTTCACCTGCTGCGCGACGATCCCAACCTGGCGGCATTGCCCATCATCCTCATCGAGTCCGACCCCGCCGCCGCGCCAGCGCTCGATGCGCAACTGATACGCGCAGGCTATGCCTCGGTACTGCGCACGCCGGTCAATTCCACCCTGCTGTTCAACGCCATCCACGCCGTGGTCAGCCACGACATGTCCCCCAACGTGGTATCGCTGGCCGACCATTTCCAGGCTCAGGCAGGGAATGCAACGGGGCTGCGCATCCTGGTGGCGGAAGACAACCCGGTCAACCAGCAGGTGATCCGTGGTCTGCTGGAGCATGCCGGACACCACACCTTCCTGGCGCATGACGGCGAGGAAGCGCTGGCCATGCTCGAATCCGCCGATCAGCCTTACCACCTCGCCATCATCGACATGCACATGCCGCAGCTGTCGGGGTCCGAGGTGGTTCAGCGCTGGCGCTTCATGGAAAAAGGGCGTCTGCCTATCGTCATGCTCACCGCCGACGCACGCGCCGAGGCGCAGGCAGTCTGCGAGGAGGCTGGCGCGGACACCTTCCTCACCAAGCCGGTCAATAGCCGCGAACTGGTCGAGGTGATCGCCCGGCTGGCAGGCCAGCAGGCGCAGCCCCATGCTGCCGCTGCCCCCCATGCAGAACAGGTACCGGAACTGGAAGAATCGGTGTTAAACGACCTGGCCCAGATGGGCGGTCCAGCCTTCGTGCAGGATTTGCTGGACAGTTTTGCAGAAGACAGCGAGCGAGCGTTGCGCGACATCGAACGCGCCCTGGCTGCCGAGGATTACGGCCAGTGGCACGACCAGTTGCACAAGCTAAAAGGGGGGGCCAGCGATATCGGCGCCAACCTGCTAGCGCAGCGATGTGCAGAAGCCGAACGCATCAAGCCGTTTGAATTCGCATCCAGCCTGTCGCATGACAAGCTGGATTCAGTGCGGAATGCGCTGGCAGCTACGCACGCCGCACTGGAGGCCTATCAGACCAGAAAGTTACGCGCTGAGCTCAACTGATTCGCCGCTGTTCACGATATCGGCTTTCCCGGTCTGGCGCGAAACCAAACGCTCCATCATGCGCAAGTCTTTGGCCTCAAGTCGCAAAGCCGCGTCAACCCAGATTTCGGCAATACGCATGAGCTCATCATGCGCTATCGGTTGGGATAGCTCGCGCGCGGCTCGCAATGCCAATGCGCCGTTACGTTGACGAGCTTCTTTGCGAATAAACTCGTAGACGGCCGACTCACCGCTCCCTGGTTCAGCAAGAACATCAACAGCCCCCAGTTCATACATCTCTTCTGCCGAATAGAGTTTGCCGCTCAAAATTATTTTTTCGGCTTTGCTATAGCCTATCTTCCGACCGAGCAAAGACATTGCACCCATGCCCGGGAACAGATTGAACAATATTTCCGGGAATCCCATTTTTGACCCGCGCTCTGCAATCAATACATTTCCAGAAAGTGCGCATTCAAAGCCTCCACCCAGCGCATCACCTTGCACCAGCGTGATGGTTTTCAAGTTGGCGCGGTTCAAATGCAAGGCATTCAAGAACAAGGGGCGAATACAGGCCTGGGCATACTTGTATAAGCTTTCGCGATCACGATCCTCAATCAATTGGCGAAACAAATTGAGGTCGCCCCCCAGGTTGTAAACACCTGGGTGCGCTGAGGCAACAACCACATAGTTCACATCGGCGCATTCTGGGTCATCCAGTCGCCTGGCAACGTCACCAAACCAATCAACAATTTCCCGCAGCAGCACACCCGTAAAACACGGGCGAGGTTCTGCATTCATGTAACCCCACGCAACCTGGCTGTGTTCGTCATAATAGGTCGTGAGTTGACTGTAATCATTTTGCTGCGGTTGAAGCGTAGTGCGGACAGCTTGCAGGTGCGCCATGAGTTTCTCCACGAGTTTGATTGATCGGCCATGCGACGAAATTTTGGCATGTGGCGAAAGGCTAACGTGGGCCGCACCGCCACTCAAGCATGAAATCGTGACTTCGCGCACACCTCTATATCTAGTGCAACCCGTCCTGCGCAGCGCTAAATCCTGCGTCCAGCAATGCCTTGGCTAAAATGTCCAGACCATGCGCAGCGCCAGGGTCACCAGCAGAAGCGCAAAAATCCGCTTCAGCGGTCTCACCGGAAGGCGGTGCGCGGTGCGGGCACCCAGCGGGGCGGTCAGCACGCTGCCGACCACGATTCCGGCGAGCGCCGGCAGGTAAACAAATCCCAGACTGCCAACAGGCAAGCCGGATACGTCCCAGCCGCCCGCGACGTAACCCAGCGCACCGGCAACGGCGATCGGAAACCCGATCGCCGCCGAGGTGGCGATCGCCCGGTGCAGCGGCACGTTGTGCCACAGCATGAAGGGCACCGACAGCGTGCCGCCGCCGATGCCGACCCAGCTCGACACCGCGCCGATCCAGGCGCCCGCCAACGTCGTCCCGGCGCGTCCCGGCAGCCCGCGATGCGGCGCCGGCTTGAAGTCGAGCCACATCTGGGCGGCGGCATAAAACAGAAAGGCAACAAAAAACACTTTCAGCACCAGGGCCGACATCTGCGCCGCCAGCAAGGCGCCTACCAGCGTGCCGAGCACGATGCCGGGCGCAATGCGCCGCACCAGCGGCCAAACGACCGCGCCGTGGCGATGGTGCGCGCGCATGCTGGACAGCGAGGTAAAGAGGATGGAGGCAAGCGAGGTGCCGAGCGCCAGCTGCGGCTCCATGCCGGCGGCGAGCCCCTGCGCGTGCAGCAGCACGATCAGCACCGGCACGATGATGAGGCCGCCGCCGACGCCGAGCAGGCCGGCGACGAAGCCGACCACCAGCCCGAGGCCGACGTAGGCCGCGAACAGCGCGGGGCCTAGCTCGGACATCTCATAAATTTGCGTGCTGATCGCGCAGCAATTTGTGTGATGCCCTAGCTGGCATCAGAGGTGCTTGACGATGAAAGCGTACTCGGCCGGGTCGACCGGGGTGATCGACAGGCGGTTTCCCTTTTGCAGGATGCGCATGTTGGCGAGCTCGGGATAGCCGCGGATTTCCGCCAGCGGCATCAGCCGCGTCTTTTTCACCAGCCTCACGTCGACGTTGAACCAGCGCGGCGTTTCCGGGGTGGCCTTGGGGTCGAAATACTTGTTCTTCGGATCGAACTGGGTGGCGTCCGGATACGCCAGCACGCTGACCTCGGCCAGCCCGGCGATGCCCGGTTCGGCGCAGGACGAATGGTAGAACAGCACCTTGTCGCCGGGCTTCATCTGGTCGCGCATGAAATTGCGCGCCTGATAGTTGCGCACGCCGTACCAGGCAACGCTTTGATCGGGCATGGCGGCGAGGTCGTCGATGCTGACGTCGGAAGGCTCGGATTTCATCAGCCAGTAACGCATGTTCAGGCCCGCTTGATCAGCGTGCCGACGCCTTCCGGCGTCAACACTTCCAGCAGCAGGGCGTGTTCGACGCGACCGTCGATGATGTGCGCGGTTTTCACGCCGCTGTTCACCGCGTCGACCGCGTAGCCGACCTTGGGAATCATGCCGCCGGTGATGGTGCCGTCAGCGATCAGTTCGTCGACCTCGCGCGGGATGAGCCCGGTCAGCAGCCGCCCCGACTTGTCGAGCACGCCCGGCGTGTTGGTCAGGAAAATGACCTTTTCCGCCTGCAGCACGCCGGCAATCTTGCCGGCCGCGACATCGGCGTTGATGTTGTAGGCGTTGCCCTCGGCATCGGCCCCGAGCGGCGCCACCACCGGGATGAAGTCGCGCGCGTCGAGGACCTGGATGATTTCCGGGTCGATGCTGGTGATCTCGCCGACCTGGCCGATGTCGAGCATCTCGTCTGCCTTGTCCTTGCTCGGTACCAGCATCTTCTTGGCGTGGATGAAATGGCCGTCCTTACCGGTCAGCCCGACCGCGCGGCCGCCGTGCTTGTTGATCAGCGTGACGATGTCCTGGTTGACCAGGCCGCCGAGCACCATTTCCACCACGTCAAGCGTTTCCTCGTCGGTCACCCGCATGCCCTGGATGAACTCGCTCTGCTTGCCGATGCGCTGCAGCAGGCCGGCGATCTGCGGGCCGCCGCCGTGCACCACCACCGGGTTCATCCCCACCAGCTTCAAGAGCACCACGTCCTTGGCGAAAGCTTCCATCAGATGGCGTTCGGTCATGGCATTGCCGCCGTACTTGATGACGATGGTCTTGTCGTAGAAACGCTGGATATAAGGCAGCGCCTCGGACAGGATGCTGGCCTTCTCGGCGGCAGTATGGAGGGTGGTCATGGCGGCTCCGGGTTGAATTTGGGGCGAATTTTACGCCAATAAAAATGGTGGCGCGCTTCAGGTGCCGGGATCCGGCATTGCAACGCGGCATCCTGAAATCGGGCGCGGGTTGCCGCTTTGCGCGACTGCCTCTAAAGTGCCCGCACCCTGGCAACAAGGACAAGGATCGCCGATGAACGCCCTCGACGCACACACCTGGCTCGCCGACCACGGGGATTACCTGTTCCGCGTGGCGCGCCGCCAGCTGCATTCGGACGAACTGGCCGAGGACGCGGTGCAGGAAACCCTGCTGGCCGCGATCGAAGCACAAGCGCGCTATGCCGGCGACGCCAGCCCGCGCACCTGGCTCACCGGCATCCTCAAGCACAAGATCGTCGACCTCATCCGGCGCAATGTGCGCGAGGTGGAAATCCCGCGCGACGAGGACGGCGAGGAAGCGGTCGACAGCCTGTTCAAGCAGGACGGCCACTGGGCCGAGCCGCCGCGCCCCTGGGGCAACCCGCAGACCGAGGCGGAACTGGGCCAGCTGCGGCGCGTGCTGGACGAATGCGCCGACCGCCTGAAGCCGGTGATGGCGCAGGTGTTCAGCCTGCGCGAGGTGGCCGGGATGGAAACCGAAGAAATCTGTAAGGAACTGGGGATCACGCCGACGAATTGCTGGGTACTGCTGCATCGGGCGCGTTTGTTCATGCGGCAGTGCCTGGAGTTGAACGGGTTTTCGAAAGCGGGTGCCGCATGAAATGGATGCCGACGTGTCGGGAGACAACAAAACTCGCCTCGCGCGCCATGGACGAGCGGCTGCCGCTATCCAGCCGCATGGCCTTGCGTCTGCACCTGGCTATCTGCGAGAACTGCGCCCGTTTCAACCGGCAGTTGCAGGACATGCGCCGCCTGTTTCGCGAAGAAACGGCAGCACGCGATGACGCTGCCGGGCTTGCGCCCGAAGCCCGGCAACGCATCGAAACCGAATTGCAGAAAATGCTCGGCTCGTGAGCCTTTTGCAACACGCCGGAAATTTCCGGCCTTTATTGACCGTCGTTAAAACCTGTTAGGAGAGAACACATGTCCAAGAAATCCCTGATCGCCGCCGCTGCCGGCACCGCTTACGTCGCCAGCATGGCCGCCGCCCCCATTGCCTCGGCCGCGGAAAACCCCTTCGCCCTGTCCGGCCTGGCCTCCGGCTACCAGGTGGCCGACAATCAGGCCAAGCCCATGGAAGGCAAGTGCGGCGGCGCCAAGGACGCCAAGGCAGCGGAAGGCAAGTGCGGCGGCGATAAGGCCAAAGCCAAGGAAGGCAAATGCGGCGAAGGCAAGTGCGGCGGCGCCAAGAAAATGGAAGAGGGTGGCGCCAAAAAATAAGCAGGCGTAGTCATGAACCCCCTGCGCCTTGCCGGCGCGGGGCTCGGGTTCCGGCGCGAACTCATTCCCGCGCTGAAATCCCGGGTTCCCGACGCCATCGACTTCTTCGAGCTCGCTCCGGAAAACTGGATCGACCTGGGCGGCGCCTACGGCCGCGACCTGCGTGGCTTCACCGAGCGCTATCCCTTCGTCTGCCACGGCCTGTCGCTGTCGCTCGGCGGCCCCGCGCCGCTCGACGAAATGCTGCTGACGAAGACGCGGCAGTTCATGGATGCGCACGGCATCCAGCTCTATACCGAACACCTGTCGTACTGCTCGGACGGCGGGCATCTGTACGACCTGCTGCCGATTCCCTTCACGGAAGAGGCGGTGAAATACGTCGCTCGCCGCATCCGCCGCGCGCAGGACATCCTGGAACGCCGCATCGCGATCGAAAACGCTTCGTACTACACGCCGTCGCCGATCGCCGGGATGGACGAACTCGCATTCATCCGCACCGTGCTCATTGAAGCCGGCTGCGACCTGCATCTGGACGTCAACAACGTCTACGTCAACAGCGTGAACCACCGCTACGACCCGCTCGAATTCATCCGCGCGCTGCCGACCGAACGCATCGTGTACCTGCACATGGCCGGGCACTACGTCGAAGCACCGGACCTGATCGTCGACACCCACGGCGCCGACGTGATCGACCCGGTGTGGGCACTGCTCGACGCGACCTACCGCATCCACGGCGTCGCCCCCACGCTCCTGGAGCGCGACTTCAACATCCCGCCGCTGGATGTGCTGGTGCGCGAAGTCGAGCACATCGCGCGCATCCAGGCGCAGCATCACCGACATGAACAAGCCAGCCGCGCTTCCTGAATTCCAGCGCTACCAGTTCGCCTTCACCGCGCACATCCGCGACCCCGGGGCGCACCCGCGCCCGCCCGGCGTCGAAGCGCGGCGCATGAAGGTCTACAACGAACTGCTCATCAACAATATCGAAGGCTTCCTGCTGGCCTGCTTTCCGGTGCTGCGGCAGGTGCTGGGCGCGCGCAAGTGGGCGCAGCTGGTGCGCGCGTTCTTTGCCACGCACCGCAGCCGCACGCCCTACTTCCGGCAGATCCCGGACGAATTCATCCAGTTCCTGCAGGACGAGTGGACGCCGCCGGAAGGCTATCCGCCGTATCTGCTGGCGCTGGCGCACTACGAATGGATCGAGCTGGTGCTGTCGGTGTCGAACTGCAGCGCGGATCGCGCGTTCGATGCGACCGGCGACCTGCGCGACGGCGTGCCGCTCTTGAACCCGGTGCTGGCCAACCTGCGCTACGACTGGCCGGTGCAGCGCATCGCGCTGCGCCGCAAGGTCGTGCCCGTGGAAACGCATCTGCTGGTGTTTCGCGACGCCGGGGATGAAGTGCAATTCAGCGAAATCAACGCCTTCACCGCGCGGCTGCTGACCCTGCTGGATCCCGGCACGCTCACCGGTCGCAGCGCGCTCAAACAGATCGCGGCCGAGAGCCGCCATCCCGATCCCGCACTCGTGATTCAGGCCGGCGGCGCGCTGCTCGACGACTTGCGCGCACGCGGCGCGATTCTGGGAACGGCTCAGTGATGATGGTGCTGCATGGGCATGGCGTGATTGGACATGGCGCCGCGCGCCTCGGCCTTCACCTCGACCGTCTGCCGCTTGCCGCCTGACTCCACCACCAGCGTCAGCGGAATGATCTCGCCGGCGGCGATCGGCTTCGGCAGGTTCATCAGCATGATGTGATAGCCGCCGGGCTGCAGCGATACCGGCTTGCCCTTCGGCAGTTCGATCGCCTGCACCTCGCGCATGCGCATCACGTCGCCGTCCATTTTCATTTCGTGCATTTCCACCCGCGGCACCGCCGGGCTGGACGCGCTGATCAAACGCGCGTCGGCATCGGACCGGATCTGCATGTAGGCGCCGCTGACCTTCTGCCCCGGCATGGTGGCGCGCGCCCACGCATCGGTGACGCTGATGTCGGCGGCCCAGGACGATTGCGCGGCCATGGCGCCGATTGCGGCGAACATCAAAACCTTCAATTTCATCTTTCTTCCCATTGAAAATCGAAACAGTATGAGCAGGCCCGGATTCAATACGCAGCCGACGCCTTCGGATTAACGGAAACGATAGGCAATTGGGCCACGAATTGCGATGCGGCAAATTGCCGCATCGCAAACGGGCGTTCCACGCCCGCCGCGCTACAACCGCGCACTTGCGTCAATTTGCCACATTCTCGCGCGCGAACGGCATCCTTAGACTCGGAAAAAACTTCAACCATTCCGAGAAAAACATGCTGCTCCCCGGAAAGCCGCTCCCCCTCGCCGTCACCCTTGCGCTGTCGGCGCTGTGGAACAACGCCGCCGCGCAGGGCAATCCACCATCCACATCCCCGGACGCGCCCCTCATGACCGTGGTCGTCGTGGGTTCGGAACCCACCGACATCGACCCCAACAGCGTGTCCCTCGATGCGGCCGCGCTGCTGCCCCTGCGCGCGACCACCAGCGATACGGCAAGCCTGCTGCGCGATATCCCCGGCATCAGCCTGTATGGGGCCGGCAGCGTTTCCAGCCTGCCGGCGATTCGCGGCCTGGCCGACGACCGACTGCGCATCAAGGTCGACGGCATGGACCTGATCTCCGCCTGCGGCAACCACATGAATCCGCCCCTGTCCTACCTCGACCCGACCAGCGTCGGCAGCATCAAGGTGTTTGCCGGCATCGCGCCGGTGAGTTCGGGCGGCGACAGCATCGGTGGCACGATCCTGGTGGACTCCGCCGCGCCGGAATTCGCCCCGGCCGGGCAGGGCCCCCTGCTCAAGGGCGAGGCCGGCACGTTTTATCGCAGCAACGGCAATGCGATGGGCGCCAATCTGTCCGCCACCGCTGCCGGCGAAAAGCTGAGCGTGAGCTACAGCGGCTCAACCGCGCAGTCCGGCAACTACACGGCGGGCGGAAACTTCAAACCGGCGGGGCTGGCCTACATCGCCACCGCGCAGTCGCTCTACAACTCGACCACCTGGCTGCCGGGCGACGTGGTCGGCTCGACGCAGTACCAGTCCACCAACCAGTCGCTCGGCGTTGCGCTGCGCCACGACCAGCACCTGCTCGACCTGAGGCTGGGCTATCAGCACATTCCCTATCAGGGCTATCCCAACCAGCGCATGGACATGACCGACAACACCAGCACCCAGGCCAACCTGCGCTACACGGGCCGCTACGACTGGGGCCGGCTCGAGGCGCGCGCCTACCGCGAGCACACCGAGCACGAGATGAATTTCCTGGAGGACAAGGCGCTCTGGTACATCGGCAACGCGCCCGGCATGCCGATGTTCACCGAAGGCAGGAACGCCGGCGCCGTGCTCAGGGCGGACATCGACCTCTCCACGCGCGACACCCTCCGGGTCGGAAGCGAATTTCAGCGCTATCGGCTCGACGACTGGTGGCCGCCGTCCGGCAGCGGCGGCATGTCGCCCAACACCTTCTGGAACATCAACGACGGCCAGCGCGACCGCTACGCGGCGTTTGCCGAATGGGCGGCGCAATGGAACCCGCAGTGGCTGAGCCTTATCGGCCTGCGCCACGAAACGGTGAGGATGGATACGGGGCCGGTGCAGGGCTACAGCGCCAACGCCACCTATGCCGGCGATGCGACCGCCTTCAATGTCAGCGGCCGCAGCCGAACCGACCCCAACTGGGACCTGACCGCACTCGCCCGCCACAAGCCGTCCAGGACGCAGACCCTCGAATTCGGCTATGCGCGCAAGACCCGCTCGCCCAACCTCTACGAACGCTACACCTGGTCCACCGGCGGCATGGCGATGAACATGATCAACCTGGCCGGGGACGGCAATGGCTATGTCGGCAATCTCGACCTCAAGCCCGAAATCGCCCATACCATGAGCGCGACCCTCGACTGGCACGACGCCGGACAGGGCGAATGGGGCCTGAAGATCACCCCCCACTACACCTACGTCGACGACTACATCAATGCGCGGCGCTGTGGGCCGAGCGACACGAATGCGACGAGCGGCACGTTCTGCAATGCGGCGAATCTGACGGGGACGAACAAGTTCGTCTTCCTCAAGTTCGACAATCAGGATGCGCACCTCTACGGCTTCGACGTGTCCGGCCATTTCCCGCTGGAGAAAAACACCGCCTACGGCAGCTTCATCGCGAGCGGCCTGCTGAGCTACGTCCGCGGCAGGGCCGCGGGCGGGCCGGACGACAACCTCTACAACATCATGCCGCTGAACGCGAAGCTGTCGGTCACGCAGCGCCACGGGCGCTGGACCAACCTGGCCGAAGTCCACCTGGTCGATGCGAAGACGGATGTCTCGCAGATCCGCAACGAGATCAAAACCCCCGGTTACGCCTTGCTGAACCTGCGCAGCAGCTATGCATGGAAAAAAGCGCGGCTGGATGTGGGCATCGAGAACGTCTTCGACCGCCTCTACTACCACCCGCTCGGCAGCGCCTACGTCGGCCAGGGCATCACCATGCCGCCGACGGCGGTGGCGGGCAGCCCGGCCTGGGGCACCACCGTTCCGGGCATGGGCCGCTCGATCCATGCCGGCGTGAACATCCAGTTCTAGGCGCCTGCGGCGGCGCGCTTTGCAGGCGCCGTGCGCAAAGAACCCGCCAGCAGGCGGGACGGGGGCGGGGAAATAACGCGATGAAGCGTCATCATCGCACTGACGGCGAGGCATGCCCCGCGCACAATTGGACAAATTGTCGCAGCCCGCAGCCCGCGGCGGCGCGCGCATTACAATGCCGCCATGTCGTCCGCACCCGACTCCACCCTGTTGTCCACCCTTCCCGCCCGCGCCCTGCTGGGGCGCCTGCTGGCGGTGCGCGTGTCGCTTATTGCCGGCTGGGCCGCCGGCATCCTCTGGCTGCACTGGGGGCTCGCCATCCGCATGCCGCTGTTGCCGATGGCCGCGGTGCTGGTGCTGATGGCACTGTTCTCGCTGTCCACCGCGTGGCGGCTGCGGCTGGACGTGCCGGCGACGCAAATGGAATTCCTGGCGCACCTCCTTGCCGACCTCACCGCGTTTGCGGTGCTGGTGTTCTTCAGCGGTGGCGCGACCAATCCCTTCGTCTCGCTGATGCTGGTGCCGGTCATCATCGCGGCCATCAGCCTGCGCCCGCGCTGGGTGTGGCTGCTGGCGGCGGTGGCGGGCGGCTACTACGCGCTGCTGCTGTTCGTCTACCAGCCGCTGGCGATCGCCGACCCGGTCGCCGCCTACGGCATGCACCTGGGCGGCATGTGGTTCAACTTCCTGATCAGCGCCACGCTGATCGCCTTCTTCGTCACCCGCATGCACGCCGCGCTGCGCGCGCGCGACCAGGAACTCGCCGACCTGCGCGAAAAACAGCTGCGCGACGAGCGCATCGTCGCGCTCGGCACCCAGGCCGCGCTGGCGGCGCACGAACTGGCCACCCCGCTCGCCACCATCCAGACCACCGCGCACGAACTCGCCGCCGAATTCGCCAACGACCCCGATATCGGCGCCGACTGCCGCCTGCTCGAAAAACAGGCGCAGGCATGCAAGCGCATCCTCACCCAGCTCGCCGCGCGCGCGCAGGACACGCCGCCCGCGGCGCAGCCGCTCGATGCCTGGCTCGCTGCACTGATCGAGCGCTGGCAGGTATTGCGCCCCGACGCGCGGATCACGTCGCAGCTGCCGCTCGGCGCGCGTGAATTCACCCCCCCGGACGGGCTGGAGCAGGCGATCCTCAACGTGCTGAACAACGCGGCCGACGCCTCGCCCGATGCGGTCGAATTCGACGCGGAAACGGAAGCTGACGCGCTCGTCATCGACATTGCCGACCGCGGCCCCGGCCTGACGCCCGAGCAGAAGGCGCAGGCCGGCCGCGTGCTGTTCAGCGGCAAGCCGGGGCGCGGCTGGGGCATGGGGCTCGCGCTCACCCACGCCACGCTGGAGCGGCTGGGCGGCAGCCTCACCCCGACCGAACGCGAAGGCGGCGGCACCCGCGTTCGCATCCGCCTGCCCTGGAGCCCGACACCATGAATGCTGCTGCGATGAAACTATTGATCGTCGAGGACGACGCCGACTTTGCCGCTGCGCTATCGCGCGCCATGCAGAAACGCGGGGCCGAAGTGGCGCTGGCGCGCGACGCCGCCGAAGCCCAGACGGTGGCGGACCGCTTCGTCCCCAGCCACGCCATCGTCGACCTCAAGCTGCCCGGCGAATCGGGACTCAAAGTCGTCGAGCAGCTGGCCGCGCGCACGCTTGCGCCCGCCATCGTCGTGCTCACCGGCTACGCCAGCATCGCCACGGCGGTCGAGGCCGTGCGGCTGGGCGCGCGGCACTACCTGGCGAAGCCGGCCGACGCCGACGAAATCCTCGCCGCGCTCTTGCGCGACCAGCCCGACGCGGCGCTCGAAGTCAGCCCCGAACCGCTGTCGGTGGCGCGCATGGAATGGGAACACATCCAGAAAGTGCTGAACGCGCACGATGGCAATATCTCGGCCACCGCGCGCGCGCTGAAAATGCACCGCCGCACGCTACAGAGAAAACTCGACAAGCACCCGCCCAGGGCGGAGTAGCTCAGTGCGGCGTCGTCCAGTCCACCAGCCCGAAATAGGCCGTGGCCAGCACCACGCCGCCAAACACGATGCGGTACCAGGCAAACACCGTGTAATCGTGACGGCTGACGAATTTGATCAGCGTGCGCACCGCAATCAAGGCGCTGACGAATGCGGCCACGCCACCCACCACAAATAGGGGGACATCGTTGACGTCGAACAGCCGCCAGTTCTTGTAGAGGTCGTAGGCCGTGGCGGCGAACATGGTGGGGATGGCGAGGAAGAACGAGAACTCCGCCGCCGTCTTTCTCGACAGCCCGAGGAACAGACCGCCGATGATGGTCGCGCCCGAGCGCGAAGTGCCGGGGATCATCGCCAGCGCCTGCGCAAAACCCACCGCCAGCGCGCGACGCCAGGTGAGATCGTCCACCGTTTCGGTGCTGATCACGTGCTTGCGACGCTCCGCCCACAGAATCAGTACCCCACCGATCACCAGCGCCGACGCCACCACGATAGAGTTGAACAGGTAGTGCTTGATTTCCTTGTAGAACAGGAAGCCCAGCACCGCCGCAGGCAAGAAGCCCGCCATCAGGTTCAGCGCCAGCCGCTTCGAGGCCGGCTCGGTGTGCAGCGTCGCCGCCACATGCCCAAGCCGCACCCGGTATTCCCACACCACCGCAAAAATCGCCGCCAGCTGGATGGCGATCATGAACACCTTTTCCTTCTCGCCGTTGAAGCCCAGCAACTGCCCCGCCAGAATCAGGTGACCGGTGCTGGAGATCGGCAGGAATTCGGTAAAGCCCTCGACCAGGCCGAGGATAAGGGCGTGCAGCAGCAGGGTGGGGTCAACCATCATTGGACACAAAAAAGCGCGCCACAGCGGCGCGCTCATGATTATAGGGGCAGTGCATGACAAGTCTGGCTCAACGGCGGATATTCAATGCCCCGCCTCGCCCGCCTTCACAAACGCCAGAATCAATTCACGCACCACCTTGCGCTGCGCCACCGGCAGCTTGAGAAGGCTTCAAACACCTCGCGCTCCTGATAGCCGACGCCTTCGTCCCAGCGTTTTTGTTTAGCACGTACCCGCTGGGCAACGTGGTCGCCATAGCGCAGCACATGCGGCTCCACATTCAGCCATTCCGCCAATGCCTGCAACTTCTCCTGCGACGGAATCGCCTCGCCGCGCAGCCAGCGTGAAACGGCCTGAAACGTCACCGAATGGCCCCAGTAGTGGCTGTTGAATCCCTTCTCCAACACCCCTGGCCGCGCCTCATAGCCTGCGGCCACCATCGCATCGCGCAATCTTGCTGCAAATTCGGCTTTCTCGTCCATGCACCGGAAGTTAAATTTGCTCGGGTGCGGCCAGTGGCTAATGCTTCGTTGCAAGCTGGCTTGTTTTAATCCCGCCGCATCACACCCAGTTTTCCAATCGCAACCCCGGCACCCGCTCAAACTCGCTGACATTGTTGCTGATGAGCGTGACGCCAAGCGCGCGGGCGTGGGCGGCAATCCACAGGTCGTTGTTGCCGATGGGTGTGCCTGCGCGTTCCAGCGCTGCGCGAATCTCGCCATAGTGCAGTCCCGTGTCCGTGCCGGGAGTTTGCACGGGCACGCCGGCAACGAAACGGGCGAGGCGTTCGTGGGCACACTCGGGATCGTTGCTCTTGTCCGCGCCAAAACACAGCTCGCCCCAGGTGATGAGCGAAATGCCCAGGCTGCCGGGCGCGGTTTGGGAAAACCGCTCGGCCACCGAGGGGGGCCGGTTGCGGGCAATGTAGATGCAGATATTGGTATCGAGCAAGGCTTGCAGCGCCATTACAGGCCTTCGCGCGTTTGCGGTGGGGTATCTTGGCGGCCTTCGGCAAAGAAACCCTCCGGCATATCCGTCAATGCGGCGAAAGCTGCCGACAGATTACGAGCCGGCGGGCGCAGGACAATCTCGTCGCCATGCCGCTCAATTTCAACTTCAGCCACATCAAACTGGAATTCGCGCGGAATGCGCACCGCCTGCGAGTTGCCGCTTTGAAAGACTTTAGTGATCGTCATGTCTAAGCCCGAAAATGAGATATACACGATAAGTATATACATCACTCAATCACATGCAAGGCCCCCCCTTCGTTCCCTGTTGACCCAACGCCGGATAGCCGCGGGGCAGACTACCCCGCGCGCTGACCGACCAGAACGCCGGTCACCCGGTTCCTGCCCTGCTGCTTGGACTGGTACAGACACTCATCGGCGGCTGCGATCAGGGCATCCAGCGTCAGGTGGGCGGGCGTCCGCTGGGCGACGCCAAAACTTGCCGTCACCGCGCTTGCCCCTGTTTCATGCGGAACACGCATGGCCGCAATCGCTGCACGCAGGCGCTCCGCCAGCATCATCGCTTCGGCCTGGTCGGTATCAGGCAGGAACACGATGAATTCCTCGCCGCCCCAGCGGGCCAGGACATCGCCCTGCCTGACGGACTGCCTGAGGATGGCTGACGTCGCTTTCAGCACCGCGTCGCCATGCGCGTGGCCGTAGGTGTCGTTGACCTGCTTGAACAGGTCGATGTCGAGCAGCATGACCGACGTGGGGTGCCCGTGGCGGATTGCATGGCTCCACAGCGCGCCGGTCTTGTCGTAAAAGGCGCGCCGGTTGTTCAGCCCGGTCAACGGATCCATTTGCGCCAGCCGCTCGGCACGCAGCCGTTCTTCCTGGCCGACGCGCAGCTGGTAGGCCAGCGCCAGGGCAAGCAGCGTGGCATCGACCTGCATGCCGATTTCCACGGCACGGAAGGTCCAGCTGTTGTGGGGGATGAAACCCCACACCGACAAGGTCGTCAGCAGGGCGCCCACCATCGCCGCGAGGGCAGCAAGCAGGAAGTACCTCGCCGGCTTCTGCCCGGCGTGGACCGAGATGGCGCCCAGGAACAGCATGACGATGCTGAACAGGAATGCGAAGCTGAACGCAGCCAGCAGCGCATATTTCTGGCTGCCCAGCAGGATGGCGGCCGCCAGCAGGGTGCCGAAGGTGGCACAAAACCCGATGACGGCATTGCGCGCCCGCGGAAAATATACCGGCAGATCGAGAAAGCGGCTGGCGAACACGAGACCGCTGGCGCCGAACAGGAACATCAGGACCGGGTTGGACCATTGCTGCCAGATCGTCGAATCGGGCCAGAGCCAGGCGAAACCATGACCGGTGTAGGCGCCGTTCATGGCAACGAACATCGCCAGGTAGAGGGCGTAGTACAGGTAGCGCGAACTGCGCAGGCTGGCGAAGAGAATGGCGTTGTACGCCATCAGGGCGAGCAGGAAGCCGTACACGACCCCATAGCTGAGCTCCTGCTGCATTTGCCTGAGCCGCGACGTCTCCGGACTCAGCAGATAGATCGGCACGACCATGGGATCGGGTGTTTCGATGCGGATGAACACATCGCTTACCCCCGGCGCGAACGTATGGTCGAACACGAAGTAGCGGCTGTCGACCGGGCGCTGCGCGAAGGGCCGCGTGTCGCCGACCCGATAGGTCGCGACCGTCCTGCCGTGGTACTGGAAATAGACCTCCACCCGGTCGAGCCAGGCGGTTTCGATAGACAGCACTTTTTGCAGCGGCGTCGCGGTCGGGTTGTCCACCGCAAAATGGATCCAGGCCGGTTTCGAGCCGATGCCGAAATTCAGGACCGGGCTGTTCCCCGGGAAGAATTGCCCTGCCTGATAGGCCGCGATCGCGTCCGGCAGGGTGAGCCGGCCGGCCTGCTCCTTGAGGAATTCCGTCGACCGGCCGATGGCAGCCTCATGATCGACGGCTACCGACAGGGGCGCTGCGACCACCAGCGTGCTGCCCAGCAAAGCCAGCATGCCGGCAAGCCGGAATATCCCTCTTAAAAGCGCGCGACGCAAGTTCGGCGACGGTGTAGTGGCCGGACGTCAGACCTTGCGGTAGACCTCGGCGCCCTGCTTGACGAACTCCACCGCCTTCACTTCCATGCCCCTGGCCAGCGCGGCGGCTTCGTCGAGGCCTTCCTTCGCCGCGTATTCGCGCACGTCCTGGGTGATCTTCATCGAGCAGAAGTGCGGGCCGCACATCGAGCAGAAGTGCGCGACCTTGGCCGACTCCTTGGGCAGGGTCTCGTCGTGGAAGGACTTCGCCTTGTCGGGGTCGAGGCCGAGGTTGAACTGGTCGTCCCAGCGGAATTCGAAGCGCGCCTTGGAAAGTGCATTGTCACGGATCTGCGCGCCGGGGTGGCCCTTCGCCAGGTCAGCCGCGTGGGCGGCGAGCTTGTAGGTGATGATGCCTTCCTTGACGTCATCCTTGTCCGGCAGGCCGAGGTGCTCCTTCGGCGTCACATAACAAAGCATGGCCGTGCCGTACCAGCCGATCATCGCGGCGCCGATGCCGCTGGTGATGTGATCGTAGCCGGGGGCGATGTCGGTGGTCAGGGGCCCCAGCGTATAGAACGGCGCTTCGGAACACTGCTCCAGCTGGATGTCCATGTTCTCCTTGATCAGGTGCATCGGCACGTGGCCGGGGCCTTCGATCATCACCTGCACGTCGTGCTTCCACGCCACCTGGGTCAGCTCGCCCAGCGTCTTCAGTTCGGACAACTGCGCCTCGTCGTTGGCGTCGTAGATCGAGCCGGGGCGCAGGCCGTCGCCCAGCGAGAAGGCCACGTCGTAGGCCTTCATGATGTCGCAGATGTCCTCGAAGTGCGTGTAGAGGAAGCTTTCCTTGTGATGCGCCAGGCACCACTTGGCCATGATCGAGCCGCCGCGCGAGACGATCCCGGTCATGCGGTTGGCGGTCATCGGCACGTAGCGCAGCAGCACGCCGGCGTGGATGGTGAAATAGTCGACGCCCTGCTCGGCCTGCTCGATCAGGGTGTCGCGGAACATTTCCCAGGTGAGTTCCTCGGCGCGGCCGTCGACCTTTTCCAGCGCCTGGTAGATCGGCACCGTGCCGATCGGGACCGGCGAGTTGCGGATGATCCATTCGCGCGTCTCGTGGATGTGCTTGCCGGTGGAGAGATCCATCACGGTGTCGCCGCCCCAGCGGATCGCCCAGGTCATCTTCTCGACTTCTTCCTGGATACTGGAACCCAAAGCCGAGTTGCCGATGTTGGCGTTGATCTTCACGAGGAAGTTGCGGCCGATGATCATCGGCTCGGATTCCGGGTGGTTGATGTTGTTGGGGATGATGGCGCGGCCGCGCGCGACTTCGCTGCGCACGAACTCGGGGGTGATCTCGTTCTGCAGGCTGGCGCCGAAGTTCTGCCCCGGGTGCTGGCGGTTCATCAGCGCGGCGAGCTTCTCGCCCATCGGGCCGGACTGCTTCAGCGATTCCAGATAAGCGGTGCGGTTGTTGTTCTCGCGGATGGCGATGAACTCCATCTCCGGCGTGATGATGCCCTGGCGCGCGTAGTGCATCTGGGTGACGTTCATGCCCGCTTTGGCGCGGCGCGGCGTACGGGCGAGGCCGGGGAAGCGCATCGTGGCGAGTGCGGGATTGGCGGCCTGCTGGCGGCCGTATTCGGAGCTGAGGTCACCCAGCACTTCGGTGTCGCCGCGCGCCTCGATCCAGCGGGTGCGCAACGCGGGCAGGCCGGTGCGGATGTCGATCTTCGCGGCGGGGTCGGTGTAGGGGCCCGAGCAGTCGTAGACGAAGATCGGCGGGTTGGGTTCCGAGCGGGCAGCGCCGCCCTTCCCTGGCTCGCCGCTAAACATCAATGGCGTGTCGGCCTGGCTGATTTCGCGCATCGGCACGCGGATGTCGGGCTGGCTGCCCTGCACGTAGATCTTGCGTGAGTTGGGCAGCGGCTGCACTGCAGCCTCGTCGACGTGGGCAGTGGCAGCGAGAAACTGGGGGTTGGCGTTCATGTGGCGCTCCGGAAAAGCAGGAGGCGTCGAACAGCCTCGCTGGGATAACAATGGAGGCTTCACGCAGCCTCGCTGAAATAATTGGGAGGCCTTGAATCAGCCTCCCTACGGCGGTATCAACCGCATCAGGTTCGAAGGGTATGTCTCACTCCATCCGGCAAAACATCCGGCTGGAGACCCCTGGCGAGTGGCTCAAGGTAGCCGAAATGTGGAATAATTGCAAGGCAAGACCCCATCTAACTTATTGATATTCAAGGGCACAGCATGGACATGGAACGGGCGCGCTACAACATGGTGGAACAGCAGATCCGTCCCTGGGACGTGCTGAATCAGGACATACTGGATCTCCTGTTCAAGGTGCGCCGCGAAGACTTCGTGCCGGAAGCGCACCGTGCGCTGGCCTTTGTCGACATGGAAATCCCGCTCGGCCATGGCCAGGCGATGTGGACGCCCAAGCTGGAAGCGCGCGTCATCCAGGAACTCGCCATCCGCCCCACCGACCGCGTACTGGAAATCGGCACCGGCAGCGGCTACCTCACCGCGCTGCTGGCATCCGAAGCCACCGACGTGGTATCGGTGGACATCGTGACCGAATTCACGACCGCCGCAACGGATAAGCTGCGCGCGCACGGCTTCAATAATATTGTGCTGCACAGCGGCGACGCCGCCCGCGACTGGCCCGACGAGGCCGGTTTCGACGTGATCGTGCTGACCGGCTCGACCCCGCTGCTGTCGGATGCCTACCGGCGTCGCCTCAGGGTTGGCGGACGGCTGTTCGCCATCGTCGGCGAAGCGCCGGTGATGCAGGCGCAACTCGTCACCTGCACTGCACCGGGCGCCACGCGCAGCGTGGTGCTGTTTGAAACCAGCGTCGCACCGCTTTTGAATGCGCCGCATCCTGCCGCCTTCGTGTTCTGATCGCATGCGCCAGTTTCGTCCCGCCGAACTCGCCGCGCACATCGAGGCCGGACACACCCCGGTTCTGCTCGACGTGCGCGAGCCGTGGGAATGGAACCTGTGCCGCCTGCCCGGCGCAATCCTGATTCCGATGCAAGAGCTTCCCGCGCGCCTGCAGGAATTGAACAAGGATGCCGAAACGGTGGTCATCTGCCACCATGGCGTGCGCAGCTATCATGTCGCCCGCTACCTGGAAACGGCGGGGTTCGGCGACGTCATCAACCTCTCGGGCGGGGTCGCCGCTTGGTCCGATGAGGTTGATCCGGCCATGCCGCGCTACTGACTCTAAATTTCAATGACTGGATTCAATATGCAACTCAAACCCCTGTTTCTTGCCCTGACGCTGGCCCTGGCACCTGCTGCCCAGGCCGCCAACCTGTCCGATGTGTTCCGTGACGCCCAGGCTTACGATGCGCAGTACGCTTCCGCCCGCGCCGCGTATCAGGCCGGCCAGGAAAAATCCGCGCAGGGCCGCGCAGGGCTGCTTCCCAACGTCAATCTGGGCGGCAATGTGCGCTACAACGACACGAACTCCTCGCTGCCCGGCGGCGATGCCAACTACACCTCGAACGGCCTCTCCCTCAGCGCGGCGCAACCGCTGTTTCGCAAACAGAATCTGGTGCAGTACGAGCAATCCAAAGGGCAGGTGAAAATTGCCGAAATGCAGTTCAAGGTGGCCGAGCAGGATCTGATCCTGCGTGTGGCGCAGGCGTATTTCGACGTGCTGCAGTCGCAGGACAACATTGCCTTCATCAACGCACAGAAAGCGGCCATCACCGAACAGCTGGCCGCCGCCAAACGCAACTTTGAAGTCGGCACCGCCACCATCACCGATACCCACGAAGCGCAGGCACGTTACGATCTGGCGGTGGCGCAGGAAATCGCCGAGCAGAACAGCCTCAACATCCGTCTGCGCGCGCTGGAAAAACTCATCGGCAAGCCGCCCGGCACACTCGACACTCTGGTCGACAACAAGATGCTGCAAGCCGAGGCCAGCGATATCGACGAATGGGCAGCCCGCGCCACCACGGGCAACCTGCAGGCCGAAATCCAGCGCATCGCCAAGACCATCGCCGACCAGGAGGTCGAGCGCAACCGCGCCGGCCACTACCCCACCCTGGACGCGGTCGCCGGCTACAACGTCAACAACAACCAGAACTTCGGCACCACCCAGGTGGACACCCGCACCGCCAGCATCGGCCTGGAGCTCAACCTGCCGATCTACCAGGGCGGGCTGACCAGTTCGCGCGTGCGCGAAGCCGTCGCCAACCAGGAAAGGGCGCGCCAGGATCTCGAAGCCGCCACCCGCGAAGCCAGCCTGCAGGCACGCCAGGCCTGGCTCAACGTGAGCAGCGGCGTGGCCCGCGTGCAGGCGCTGGAACAGGCGCTGGTCTCGAGCAAGGCGCAGCTCGATTCCACCAAGCTCGGCCTGCAGGTCGGTGTGCGCACCAACCTCGACGTGCTGAATGCCGAGCAGCAGGTGCTGTCCGCCCGCCGCGATCTGGCGGGTGCACGCTACGCCTATCTGCTGGCAGGCTTGTCGCTCAAGTCCGCGGTGGGCAGCCTCAGCCCGGATGACCTGGCCGCGATCGACCAGCACTTGAAACCAGCGGTGAAATAAGTTCGGCCACCCGGCCCGCCGCGCCGCGATGGCGCGCGGCGAAAGCCAGCCCGATCTCGCCCATGCGGGCGCGCGCCGGACCGTCGTTCAGCAGCTTCAGTACGTTTTCCAGCAAGGCCGCGGCATCGTTCACCCGCATCGCAGCACCGGCCTCGATCGCCAGCCGCGTCGCTTCCTCGAAGTTGAAGGTATGCGGCCCCACCAGCACCGGCCGCCCCACACTCGCCGCCTCGATCAGGTTCTGCCCGCCCAGCGGCATCAGGCTGCCGCCGACGAAGGCGACATCGCACGCCGCGTAGTACGCGAACAGCTCGCCCAGGCTGTCGCCCAGCAGCACCCGCGTATCGGGATCGAGCGCCGCATCCGAACTGCGCCGCTGGCATGACAAGCCCGCCGCCTCGATCAAGCCCGCCACCTCGTCGAAACGCTGCGGATGGCGCGGTACCAGCACCAGCAGCACCTCGGCCGGCGCGGTGTCGGCGAAAGCGCGCAGCAACGGCGCCTCCTCGCCTTCGCGCGTGCTCGCGGCCAGCAGCACCGGGCGCTGTCCCCATTTCGCTTTCCACGCCGCGCCGCGTTCGAGCTGCGCGGGCGGCGGCGCGATGTCGAACTTGAGGTTGCCGGTGACGTAAACCGACACCGCGCCCAGGCTGCGCAGCCGCGCGGCGTCGGCCTCGGTCTGCGCGGCGACCAGCGCCACCCGCTCAAGACATGCCTGAGTCAGCGCGGGCAGCCGCGCGTAGCCACGCGCCGAACGTGCCGACAGGCGCGCGTTGGCCAGCACCAGCGGCACGTCTGCCCGCGTGGCGGCATGAATGAGATTGGGCCACAGTTCGGTTTCCATCAGGATGCCCACGCGCGGCTGCAGGCGGCGCATGAAGCGGCGCATCGAACCGGCGTAGTCGTAGGGCAGATAGACGATGCGGGCGAAACCGCCGTACAGCGCTTCGGCGGTGGCGCGCCCGGTCGACGTCATGCAGGTGAGCAGCACGGGGGTATCCGGATGCGCGTCGCGCAGCGCGGCGATCAGCGGCTGCGCCGCGCGCATCTCGCCGACCGACACCGCATGGATCCACAGCGCGCCGGTAACCGGTGCGGGGCCGAGCGCCAGCCGCTCATTCCAGTGCCGCAGATAGCCGCGCTCGCGCCGTCCGCGCCACAGCAAACGCAGCGGAATCAGCGGCGCGGCCAGCAGCAGGGCCAGCCGGTACAGGCTCCAGTCGAATAGCAGGCGCAGGTTGGGCATCGCCGGATTGTAAAGGGGCCGGTGCTAGAATCGATGCGACTCTGGAGGCCAAACAATGAAAATCCTGCTCACCGGCGCCGCCGGGTTCATCGGCATGCACGTCGCGCAAATCCTGCTCAAGCGCGGCGATGAAGTGGTCGGCATCGACAACCTCAACGACTACTACGATCCGGCGTTGAAGCTCGCGCGGCTGGAACAGCTCAAGCCCTACCCCAACTTCCGCTTCCTCAAGGACGACATTTCCGACCGCATGATGATGGAGGACCTGTTCGAACAAGGTCATTTCGACGCCGTCATCAACCTCGCCGCGCAGGCCGGTGTGCGCTACTCGCTGAAGAATCCGCACGCCTACGTGCAGTCCAACATCGTCGGCTTCGCCAACCTGCTCGAAGGCTGCCGCCACCACGGCGTCAAGCACTTCGTCTACGCCAGCTCATCGAGCGTATACGGCGCCAACACCAAAATTCCGTTCTCCACCCACGACCCGGTCAACCACCCGGTGAGCCTGTACGCCGCCAGCAAGAAGGCCAACGAGCTGATGGCGCACACCTACTCGCACCTCTACGGCCTGCCCACTACCGGCCTGCGCTATTTCACCGTCTACGGCCCCTGGGGCCGTCCCGACATGTCGCCGTGGCTGTTCACCTCGGCCATCCTCGAAGGCCGCACCATCGACGTCTTCAACCACGGCGACATGTCGCGCGACTTCACCTACATCGACGACATCGCCGACGGCACCGTCAAGGTGCTCGACCGCATCCCGCAGGGCAACCCCGCTTTCGACCACAACAACCCCGACCCGGCATCGAGCCACGCGCCCTACCGCGTCTACAACATCGGCAACCACACCCCGGTGCAGCTGATGGACTTCATCGGCACCATCGAAGCCGCGCTCGGCCAGACCGCGAAAAAGAACTTCCTGCCGATGCAGGACGGCGACGTGCAGGCGACCTACGCGGATATCGACGAACTGGTTCGCGACACCGGCTTCAAGCCGGCGACGACGCTGGAATATGGGATCGGGAAATGGGTGGAGTGGTATCGGGGGTACAAGCGGCTGGGCTGACGTCGCCATCGCATCTGCCTTCAACAAATAGGGCTAGAATTACCGAACATGAGTGCACCGGAACTGGATATCGCATGGGATGCGGCCAAGGCACAATCGAACCTCGCCAAACACGGCGTGAGCTTCGCGCAGGCAGCGACGGTACTGGCCGACCCCCTGGCGCTGACGGTCTACGATGCGGCGCACAGCGCGACGGAGGAGCGCTGGTTTACGCTGGGGATGTCTTCCGATGGTAAGTTGTTGACAGTGGCGCATACGTACCGGCAAACCGAACCAAGCCATGTCCATGTGCGCATGATTTCAGCACGCGAGGCCACGCGCCACGAACGCGAACAGTACGCGAACGAACCCCGATAGGTGAGACTATGAGCAAGAAGCAAACCGCACACGACGACGACATGCCCGCCGAGATTGATTTCTCAAAGGGGGTGCGCGGGAAGTTTTACCACGCCGGCGCGAAGTTAAATCTGCCGGTGTATCTCGACGACCAAATACAAACCCGCCTCGCGGCGCTGGCCAGCGCCAAGGGAGTCGATCTGTCGGCATTGGTCAATGATCTGCTCAGGAAGGATATCGAGCTGATCGAGATGGCGCGGTAGGGAATTAATGTGTGCCTGGCCCGAATGGCACTTACTTAAGCCGAAATTGGCTGGGAAGCCCTATGTAAGTCATTGAAACTATGAAGGAGGCTGACGGCCGGGCAAACTGCAGGTCCTACCCAAACAGCGGCCCACATGGCCGTCA
>CAMTWC010000067.1:0-6286 GCA_947085345.1 uncultured Gammaproteobacteria bacterium
AGGCGCGACAAAGGCAGGCGCGCGACCAGGCGTGCCAGCGGGTGCGTAGCGGTCTCACCCGGATGGTGAGGGCGATCGAAGGCGACGAATCCAGTATTCATGCGGAATTCCATGACGTTATAAGCGGTCAACTGCGGTTTTTGGGATGATACCGTTGCCGCGCCGCAAAAATGCAAAAAGCGGCCGAAGCCGCTTTGATTGCAACGCGCAGTCGGGCTTACTTCATGCCGTAGCGCTGACGGAACTTCTCGACGCGGCCGGCGGTGTCGACGATCTTCTGCTTTCCAGTGTAGAACGGATGGCAGGACGCGCAGACTTCCACGTGCAGGGCCGGCTTGCCCAGGGTGGAGCGGGTTTCGAAGGTGCTGCCGCAGGAGCATGTCACGGTCACTTCTTTGTAATTGGGGTGAATGCCGGCTTTCATGGCAATTCCTTAAATGGGTTGAATTCGGAGAACGCGGGAGTATAGCGGGGCACGCGAGCTTAATCAAGCCCTGCGCGTCACCCCCGCCGCATGGAATCGAAGAACTCGCTGTTGTTCTTGGTCGCGCGGATCTTGTCGAGCAGAAACTCCATCGCTTCCATGTCGTCCATCGGGTACAGCAGCTTCCTCAGCACCCACACCTTTTGTAGGATGTCGGGCGGCATCAGCAGTTCCTCACGGCGGGTGCCGGAGCGGTTGACGTTGATCGCGGGGTACTGGCGCTTCTCGGCCATCTTGCGGTCGAGGTGGATTTCGAGGTTGCCGGTGCCCTTGAATTCCTCGTAGATCACATCGTCCATGCGGCTGCCGGTGTCGACCAGGGCGGTGGCGATGATGGTGAGGCTGCCGCCCTCCTCGATGTTGCGGGCGGCGCCGAAAAAGCGCTTCGGCTTCTGCAGTGCGTTGGCGTCGACGCCGCCCGTGAGCACCTTGCCGGAAGCCGGCTGCACGGCGTTGTAGGCGCGCGCCAGGCGGGTGATCGAATCGAGCAGGATCACCACGTCCTTCGTGTGCTCGACCAGGCGCTTGGCGCGCTCGATCACCATCTCGGCCACTTGCACGTGGCGGCTGGCGGGTTCGTCGAAGGTCGAGGCGACCACCTCGCCGCGCACGGTGCGGCTCATTTCGGTCACTTCCTCCGGGCGTTCGTCGATCAAGAGCACGAACAGCACGACGTCGGGGTGGTTGGAGGTGATGGCGTGGGCAATGTGCTGCAGCATCACCGTCTTGCCGGTTTTGGGCGGCGCCACCAGCAGGCCGCGCTGGCCCTTGCCGATCGGGGCGACGATGTCGATCACGCGGCTGGTGATGTTTTCCTCGGCCTTGACGTCGCGTTCCAGCTTGAGCGGCTTGTCCGGATGCAGCGGGGTGAGGTTCTCGAACAGGATCTTGTTCTTGCTCGCCTCGGGCGGCTCGCCGTTGATCAGGTCGAGCTTGGTCATCGCCGAATAGCGTTCGCCGTCCTTGGGCGTGCGGATCTCGCCCTCGATCTTGTCGCCGGTGTGCAGGTTGAAGCGGCGGATCTGCGACGGCGACACGTAGATGTCGTCGGTGTTGGCGAGATACGAGGTTTCAGGCGACCGCAGGAAGCCGAAGCCGTCCGGCAGCACCTCCAGCACGCCGTCTCCATAGATGCTCTCGCCGCGCTTGGCCAGCGTTTTCAGGATGGTGAAGATCAGTTCCTGCTTGCGAAAGCGGTTGGCGTTGTCGATGCCGTTGGCGGCAGCGATTTCGAGAAGTTCGGTGATGGGTTTTTGCTTGAGTTCGGAGAGATGCATGGGAGAGGCCTGAATAGGCTCGCTTGAAAGAGCCGGACGTGGGGGAGGAATAGAGCCGGACGGTGCTGCGCCAGGGCCGCCTGAAGGGCGAGTGTCTGGCGGCGTACTCCTTGCGGGTGCTGCGGGCTCAGACGGCTCGCGGGACACTCCGTCCGGAGAGGGCATGTCAGATGTTGCTGTCGACAAAAGCGGTGAGTTGGGACTTGGACAAGGCGCCGACCTTGGTGGCTTCGACGTTGCCGTTCTTGAAAATCATCAGGGTGGGAATGCCGCGGATGCCGAACTTGGGCGGCGTGGCCTGGTTTTCATCGATGTTGAGCTTGCACACTTTAAGCTTGCCGGCATATTCCTTGGCGACTTCGTCGAGGATCGGCGAGATCATCTTGCAGGGGCCGCACCAGTCCGCCCAGTAATCCACCAGCACGGGCACGCCGGCCTGCAGGACTTCCTGTTCGAAGGAATCGTCGGATATGTAATGAACATGCTCGCTCATCGGTGAAACTCCTAATTAGAGGTATGGGGGATGGCCGGACCCGGCTTGGACAAGTTTGAAACTGACGGTAATGCTGGAAAATTCGGTTTTGTGCCGATATGCTACATCAAAATTGCCGCCTGCAAGCATCCGGGCATTTTTCAAATAATCCAGGTAAATACGAATGACCTACGTTGTAGCCGACGCCTGCGTGAAGTGCAAATACACCGACTGTGTCGATGTCTGTCCGGTGGACTGCTTCCATGAAGGGCCCAACTTCCTCGTCATCGACCCCGAGGAGTGCATCGACTGCACCCTGTGCGTGGCCGAATGTCCGGTCGAGGCCATTTACGCCGAGGACGACGTGCCGGACGACCAGCGCGTCTACATCGCGCTCAATGCCGAGCTCGCCAAGCAGTGGAAAGTCATCATCGAGAGCAAGGATCCCTTGCCCGACGCCGACGAATGGGCTCAGGTCAAGGACAAGCTCAAATACCTGGAGCGCTGAACCACTTGGAAACCCCCGGTGGCGGTGCGCTGCCGCACGCCGTCGCCCGCCACCTGCTCGCCCGGCACGCTGACCGCCTGCCCGACCTGTCCGGGCTGACCGTACTCGTTCCCAACCACCGCGCCGGGCAGGATTTTGCCCGCGCGCTGGCGCAAGCGGCCGGCCGCCCCGTGCTGATTCCGCCGTGCATCACCCCGCTGAAAAGCTGGGCCGAGAGCGTTGCCGACGATCGCGCCGAACCGCAGGCCCGGCGCCTGGCGCGTCTGCATGGCGTGCTGCGCCGCGTCGACTGGCTGGGCAAAATCGACAAGTGGGCGCTCGCCAGCGAACTGCTTGGGCTGGCGGATGAGCTGTCTGCCGCGCGGCTGGGCGGCGAGATCGGATCGCAGATTCGCGCGCTGCATGCCGATGCGCTCGACCGCGAAACTGCATTGATCGAGGCCGTGTGGCAGGCGCTCAACAACGACGGCCACGACCCACAGGCGCGCTATGCGCGCGCGCTCGACCGGCTGCTCGGGCAGATCGCGGCAGCACCGCAACCGATTTACGGCTACGCGCTGGGCACGCTCACCGCCGTCGAGCGGCAGTTTCTCGCGCGCTGCGCCGAACACGCCCCGCTCAGCGTATTCGAGCCGGATGCCGAAGACCCCGCGGCGCATACCCTGCAGCAGGCCTGGCAGCTGACCGATCCGCCGCTGCGCGACCGCGCCGCCGCCTTGGCCCGGCGCATCCCCGCCTCGCCGCTGCAGGATCGCATCACGCTCGGCCCCGCGCCGCATCTGGAAGCCGAAGCGCGCGCCGTCGCCGCCTGGGTTGCCGAACAACTACACGCCGGCCGGCGCGAACTCGCCCTGATCGCGCTCGACCGCGAAACCGCGCGGCGGGTGCGCGCGCTGCTCGAACGCATGGACGTGCTGGTGGCCGACGAAACCGGCTGGACGCTGTCGACCACCGCCGCCGCCGCAGTGATCGACCGCTGGCTCGAATGCGTGGCGAGCGACTTCCCGCACGTCGAACTGCTGGACCTGCTGAAATCGCCGTTCGTGCTGGGCGAGCTCCCCGCACGGCAGGATCAGGTGCTGCAGTTCGAACTGGCGCTGCGCCGGCACGGGGTTTCACGAGGCATGGCCGATATGCGGCGGCTGGCGCATAGCGAATTCGCCGCGCTGCCGGTCTGGCTGGCCGCGCTATTCGATGCCCGCCAGGGCTTTGAACAGCGCCGTGCGCCACTCGCGGTGTGGCTCACGCGGCTCGCCAACAGCCTCACCAAGCTGGAGGCCATCGCGCCGCTCAAGGCCGATGCCGCCGGCGCCAGCGTGCTCGAAACGCTCGAGACCCTGCGCCACGACCTGGCCGACGACAACGAAAAATACGGCTTCGCCGCATGGCGGCGCTGGCTCAATCTGGCGCTGGAGTCATCCAGCTTCATCGACGCCAGCGTCGCCAGCCCCATCGTGCTAACCTCGCTGCCCGCCGCGCGCGGGCGCCTGTTCGACGCCGTGGCGCTGATCGGTGCCGACGCCCGCCACCTGCCCGCACGCCCCGCTCCTGGTCTGTTCAGCCAGGCCACCCGCGCCCAGCTGGGCCTGCCTACCGCGGCCGAAGAGGCCCAGGCCGCCACCGCCGACCTGATGCAATTGCTGATTCAGGGGCCCGCGCTCCTGAGCTGGCAGGCGTGGAACAACGACGAACCCAACCCCGCCTCGCCGCTGGTGCTGCGGCTGCAGGCCCTGCACCAGGCCGCATGGGGCATCGACCTGCCGGCGCAAACTCCCGGCACGCCGCCCGCTCAGTCCAGCCCGCTGCCCGGCGCCTCGGTGCAGCCTGCGCCGACGGTATCGGCCGCGCAGCTGCCGCGCCATTATTCGCCCACCGCCTACCAGACCCTGCTCGACTGCCCCTACCGGTTTTTCGCGCGCAGCGTGCTCGGCCTCCGCGAGCTCGACGAAGCCGACGACGCGCTCGACAAGAGCGATTATGGCAACACGCTGCACCTTATCCTCCAGCGCTTCCACGACAGCGATCCGCCTCTCGATCGCGATGCCGCGCTGGCGCGTCTGGACGAGTTTTCCGCAGCCGAATTCGCCGCGCTGCCGGCCTACACGGCTGCCGCGTGGCGCACCCGCTGGCGTGCCCTTCAGCCCGCCTACATCGATGCATGGCTGGCCCACGCGGCCCAAGGCTGGCGCTACCAATCTGGCGAAACCGATTTCGCGGTGCCACACAGCGTAGCCGGCCTCGGCGAAATCACCCTGCACGGCCGCGTCGACCGCGTCGACACCAAGGGCGATGCCCGCTACGTGATCGACTACAAGACCAGCGCCGCGCAGGGTCTCAAGAAAAAGCTCAAGGCGCCGGACGAAGCCGTCCAGCTGCCGTTCTACGCCTGGCTGTGCGAGGCCGCCGCCGCCTACCTGCCGATCAATGAAGCCCCCGTCGCCGCGCTCGAACTGGACGGCGAAACCGACGTCGCCGCTATCAGCCTGCGCCTGCCGGCGCTGCTCGAAGCCATCGCCCAGCACGCCGCGCTTCCCGCCCACGGCATCGACGGTGTCTGCAAGCACTGCGAGGCGCGTGGGTTATGTCGCAAGGGGATGTGGCAATAATGTCTCGCGCCTATTACTTCAAGTCGATCCGCGAGTTTCTGGCCGACGGCGAAAATCACATCCTGGGTGAGCTGGCGAGCAAGCACGAATTCAAACTAGAGGAGCAGCAGCGAAACGCATGGCTTGCCCAAATTCAATATGCCAAACGCTGGTTATCGTCAATTGATGGCCACATTGCCTTTGAGTACAGCATTCCCAGGATGGGGAAACGCATCGACTGCGTGGTTATTTGTGGTGCAGCCGTTTTCGCCATCGAATTCAAGGTGGGGGCTTCGACATTTGAGCACCACGCGATCGATCAGGTCATGGACTATGCACTGGACCTCAAGAACTTTCATGAGCAAAGCCACCATCGCACCATTGTCCCGATTCTTGTCTGTACTGAAGCCAAAGATGCTCTGGTGCAGTACATGCCGTATGAAGATCGCGTCGCCAAGCCGATTTGCACAAATGGGAATTCTTTTGCAGAGATCATTAATTTGGTTTCGCGTGCGACACATGAAGACGCTATCGACGCCGATGCCTGGTTCAGCTCGGTCTACAAGCCGACGCCAACCATCATCGAGGCGGCCCAAGCGCTATATCGCGGACATAGCGTAGAGGACATCTCCCGCTCAGACGCGGGGGCAATTAACCTGTCCCGCACCGCCAAAGCCATTTCAGACATTATCGATACCTCAAAAAGGAATCGACAAAAATCCATTTGTTTTTTAACCGGGGTACCGGGGGCAGGGAAAACCTTGGCCGGCCTCAATTTAGCCAACTCATGGCACAACGTCGATCGCTCGGAACACGCAGTTTTTGGCTCTTCACGGTTTTCCTACGGTAGACAAGCGTGTTAGCGACGGTGCTGTCGACACGCGGTTGTAGAGGAATGACGGCGTGTCCTTGGTGTTTAACTGGAATATCTTGAGCTTGAAGTACGTCATATCGCGGAAG
>CAMTWC010000068.1:0-4752 GCA_947085345.1 uncultured Gammaproteobacteria bacterium
ACCGCGACGGCGCCACCGGCGTGCTGATGGGCGGCCCGATGATGGGCATGCCGATGCCCGATCTGGAGGTGCCGGTGGTCAAGGCCACCAACTGCATCCTGGTGCAATCTAACGCGCTGTTCCCGCCGCTGCCGAAGGCCTTGCCGTGCATCCGCTGCACCCGCTGCGCCGACGTCTGTCCGGCCGAACTGCAGCCGCAGGAACTGTTCCGCTTCGCCAAGGCGGGTGACTTTGGCCGCGCGCAGGAATACCACCTGTTCGACTGCATCGAGTGCGGCTGCTGCAGCTATGTCTGCCCCAGCCATATCCCGCTGGTCGATTTCTATCGCTACGCCAAGAGCGAAATCTGGGCGCGCGAGAAGGACAAGCGCGCCGCCGATCTGGCGCGCGAACGCCACGAATTCCGCCAGTTCCGGCTGGAGCGCGAGAAAAAGGAAAAGGCCGAAAAGCTCGCCGCCAAGGCGCAAGCCAAGCGCGCCGAAATCGCCGCGGAGCCCTCGGCTTCGGGTGCCCCGGACGCCGAGGCCAAGAAGGCCCTGATTGCCGCCGCGCTGGCGCGCGCGCAGGCGAAAAAAGCCGAGGTTGCGCCGAAGAACGTCGACCACCTGCCACCCGACAAGCAGCACGAGATCGAGGAAATCGAGGCGCGCCGGGCTAAAATCCGCGAACTGGCGCGCCAGCCGCTGGAATCCGAAGAGAAGCCATAAGGCATCAAGAAAGAAAACGACTCATGCCCGCCCCTTTCATTCTCGACCGTAGCAGCGTCACCCAGGTCATGGCCTGGGTGCTGGCCGCGCTGCTGCCCGGCATCGCAGTCTACGTCTGGCTGTTCGGCCCGGGCATCCTGGTGACGCTGTCGCTCGCCACCGTGACGGCGCTGGCAGCCGAGGCGGCGATGCTGAAGGCGCGCGGCTATCCGGCCAAGCCTTTCCTCACCGACCTGTCCGCCATCGTCACCGCCTGGCTGCTGGCGCTGTCGCTTCCCAGCCTGGCGCCGTGGTGGCTGATCGTCACCGGCACGCTGTTCGCCATCGTGGTGGCCAAGCATCTGTACGGCGGCCTGGGGCAGAACATCTTCAATCCGGCGATGGTCGGCTACGCGGTGCTGATCGTGTCGTTCCCGGTGCAGATGACGCAGTGGGCGGGACCGCTTTCGCTCACTGAGGCACCGCTCACCCTGGCGCAAAGCGCAGGCGTGATTTTCGGCGGCGAGGTGCCCAAGGCCACGCTCGACGCGGTGACCATGGCGACACCGCTGGATGCGCTGCGAACCGGTCTGCTGCAGCAGTACACGGTGGACGAGATCATGACGCAGCCGGTCTTCGGCCATTACGGTGGCATCGGCTTCGAATGGCTGGCGGGTGCGTTCCTGCTCGGCGGTCTCGTTCTGTGGGCGCTGCGCATCATCGGCTGGCAGGTGCCGCTGGCGTTTCTCGCCGGCATCTGGCTGGCCGCCGGCTTCCTGCATTTCTTCGACGCCGGCCGCTTCGGCGCACCGTGGTTCCACCTGTTCGCGCCGTCGGTGATGCTGGGCGCCTTCTTCATCGCCACCGATCCAGTGTCGGGCGCCACCACGCCGCGCGGCAAGCTGATTTTCGGCTTCGGCGCGGGCCTGCTCACCATCGTCATCCGTACCTGGGGCGGCTACCCGGACGGGGTCGCCTTCGCGATCCTGCTGATGAACCTCGCCGTGCCGCTGATCGACGCCTGGACCCAGCCGCGCGTCTATGGTGTCGCCCCCCGCCGCGGCAAGGAGCCGCCGGCGTGATCGAGCTGATCAAGGCCGCCGGCCGCAACGCGCTGCGCACCGGGGCGATCCTGTTCGTCTTCGCGCTGGTCGCCACCGCGCTGCTGACCTTCACCTTCGCTCGCACGCAGCCCACCATCGAGCGCAGCCGGCAGGCCGAAAAGCTGGCGCTGCTGAACCAGGTGCTGCCGCCCACGCTGTACGACAACGACCTGCTCGCCAGCCAGCAAAGCGTGCCGCCGGACGAGCTGCTGGGGACGCGCCAGCCCTCGGCGATGTGGATCGCCCGGCGCGGCGACACGGTCACCGCTGTGGTGCTGGAAGCCATCGCACCGGACGGCTACAGCGGCAACATTGCCCTGCTGATCGGTATCGGCATCGACGGCAACGTGACCGGCGTGCGCGTCACCTCGCACCGCGAAACACCGGGGCTGGGCGACTACATCGACCGCGGCAAGAGCCCGTGGATCGAGCAGTTTGTCGGCAAGTCGCTGACGGACCCGGAGCCAAAACACTGGAAAGTCGCCAAGGACGGCGGCCGTTTCGACGCCCGCGCCGGCGCCACCATCACCCCGCGCGCGGTGGTCAAGGCAGTCGGCGCGGCGCTCGACTATTTCGCCCGCAACCGCGCCGCGCTGCTGGCAAAGGCTGACACAGCCGACGCCGTACCCAACCAGGAGACGCCACCATGATGACCCTGCAGGAGTTCCGCACGCTTTTCCACAATGGCCTGTCGAAGCAGAACGCCGGCCTGGTTCAGCTGCTCGGCCTGTGTCCGCTGCTCGCCATCAGCACCACCGTGGTCAACGCGCTGTCGCTGGGGCTGGCGACCATGCTGGTGATGGCGGCCTCCAGTGGGGCGGTGTCGGGGGTGCGCCATTTCGTTCCGCACGAGATCCGCATCCCGGTGTTCGTGCTGATCATCGCGGCGCTGGTCACGGTGATCGACCTCGCGATGCACGCCTTCGTGCATCCGCTGTATCTGGTGCTGGGGATTTTCATCCCGCTCATCACCACCAACTGCATCGTGCTGGCGCGCGCCGATGCCTTCGCCTCGAAGAACCGTCCGCTACACAGCGTGGTCGACGCCGTCGCGATGGGCCTCGGCCTGACGCTGGTGCTGGTGGTGCTGGGCGGCATACGCGAACTCGCCGGCCAGGGCACGCTGCTGTCCGGCATCGACCTGGTGTTTGGCGAGGAGGCGAAGCAATTCGTGCTGCACGTGCTGCCCGATTACCAGGGCTTCCTGCTCGCCATCCTGCCGCCCGGCGCCTTCATCGCGCTGGGGCTTTTGATCGCCGCGCACAACTGGCAGAAGGCCCGCGCCGATCGGCGCGTCCATGCCGCCGCGCCGCTGCCGGCATGAAGCCGCCGCTGAAGCGGCGCGTGCCGAAGCCGCACAATCCCTATGTGCCGCTGGTGCTTGCGCGCAAGGCCGGCGAGCATGAAAAAACGCCCGGCGCCAAACGCCAGGCCGAAAAGCAGGCACTGAAAAAGCGCCTCGACGAACAATGAACGCCGCCAAACGTCGCGAAATCTTCAGCCGTTTCGCTGCGGCCAATCCGCACCCCACCACCGAGCTCGAATACCGCACGCCGTTCGAGCTGCTGGTGGCGGTGGTGCTGTCGGCGCAGTCCACCGACAAGGGCGTGAACCTGGCCACCCGCAGGCTGTTCCCGGTCGCCAGCACGCCCGAGGCCATTTATGCGCTGGGCGAAGCGGGGCTTGCCGAATACATCAGGACCATCGGCCTCTACAAGAGCAAGGCCCGCCACCTCATCGCCGCCTGCCGCATGCTGATCGAGTTGCACGGCAGCCAGGTTCCAGCCGAGCGCGCCGCGCTCGAGGCGCTGCCGGGCGTCGGGCGCAAGACCGCCAACGTCATCCTCAACACCGCCTTCGGCCAGCCGACCATGGCGGTCGACACCCACATCTTCCGCGTCGCCAACCGCACCGGGCTGGCCCCCGGCAAGACAGTGCTTGAGGTGGAAAAGAAGCTGCTCAAGGCCATCCCTGACGAATACCGCATCGACGCCCATCACTGGCTGATCCTGCACGGACGCTACGTGTGCCAGGCGAGGAAGCCGAAATGCCCTGAATGCATCATCGTCGACCTGTGCGAGTACAAGGACAAGACCTTGCCCCCCCCGCCCGCCCCCGCGGCGGGAAAGCGGAAGCGCTAGGCCCGCATCGATACATGTTCAATCCCAGCCGCGACCAGGTTCGCCAGTTCTTTTTCGACGTGTGGGCGAAATACCGGTCCGGGCAACCGCTGGCAGGGGCGGAGCAGCCGGCGCTCGACGCCGTGCTGGCGCATCCCGAATACCACGCCCTGCTCGACCAGCCCGATCGTTACAAGGAACGGGATTACCTGCCGGAGGCCGGCGAAACCAACCCCTTTCTGCATCTTTCCATGCACCTGGCGATCGCCGAGCAGCTGTCGGTCGACCAGCCGCCGGGCATCCGGGAGCGCTACCAGCGGCTGCTCAAGCGCCATGACAACGCGATGGATGCCCAGCATGACGTCATGGACTGCCTGGGGGAAATGATCTGGCAGGTGCAGCGCTACCAGACCACGTTCGATTCGGCGGCCTATCTGCGCTGCCTGGATCACAAGCTCGGCGACGTTTGACCCGGCATCGACTTCGGGCGGCGCGTGCCGGCTTCATTTTGTCGGAATCCTGCCGATATTGCTGGTATACGCATGACTTGGGTGTCCCGGACACCCTTTTCATGTCAGCCCGAACCTCGCGGCCGTGATCGGTTTTCTCATCCAATATCGCGCTGCGCGAGCTGGCGTGCTGAACCGGGTCAATTCAAAATGGGGCAGCCTTTACTGCATCGAAGCAGGTTGATTGATCCTAGAAACCGCAGTTGACCGCTTGCCCTCTTGATGAATACCGCATGAATACTGAGTTTTCTGTCTTCGATAGCGTTCACCGTTTGGGTGAGTCCGCTACGCACCCGCTGATACGCCTGGCCGCGTGCCTGCCTTGGTCGCTCCT
>CAMTWC010000069.1:0-18975 GCA_947085345.1 uncultured Gammaproteobacteria bacterium
AACGAACAGGTCAAGGCGATCCAGAAGGAGCTCGGCGACATCGAGGAAGGCGCCGAACTGGAAGAGCTGGAAAGCCGCATCAAGCAGGCCAGCATGTCCAAGGAAGCCGAAGCCAAGGCCATGGGCGAGCTGAAAAAGCTGCGCATGATGTCGCCGATGTCGGCCGAGGCCACCGTGATTCGCAGCTACATCGAAGCGATGGTCGGCCTGCCGTGGAAGAAGAAAACCAAGATCAGCAAGGATCTGGCCAAGGCCGAACGCGTGCTGGACGAGGACCACTACGGTCTCGACAAGGTCAAGGAACGCATCCTCGAGTACCTCGCGGTGCAGCAGCGCGTCGACAAGGTGAAGGCGCCGATCCTGTGCCTGGTGGGGCCGCCCGGCGTCGGCAAGACCTCGCTCGGCCAGTCGATCGCGCGTGCGACCAACCGCAAGTTCGTGCGCATGGCGCTCGGCGGCGTGCGCGACGAGTCCGAGATTCGCGGCCACCGCCGCACCTACATCGGCTCGATGCCGGGCAAAATCCTGCAGAGCCTGACCAAGGTCGGGGTGAAGAATCCGCTGTTCCTGCTCGACGAAGTCGACAAGATGGGACAGGATTTTCGCGGCGATCCGTCGTCGGCGCTGCTGGAGGTGCTCGACCCCGAGCAGAACCATACCTTCCAGGATCATTACATCGAGGTCGAATACGATCTGTCCGACGTGATGTTCGTCGCCACCGCCAACTCGCTCAATCTCCCCGCGCCGCTGCTCGACCGGATGGAAGTGATCCGCCTGTCTGGCTACACGGAAGACGAGAAGATCAACATCGCCGAGCGCTATCTGGTGCCCAAGCAGCTCAAGGTCAACGGCATCAAGGACGGCGAGCTCGCGATTGCCGAATCGGCCATCCGCGACATCGTGCGCTATTACACCCGTGAAGCGGGCGTGCGCAGCCTCGAGCGCGAGATTTCAAAAATCTGCCGCAAGGCCGTCAAGGCCCTGCTGCTGAAGAAGCAGCGCACCAAGATTTCGGTTACCTCGCGCAATCTGGAGAAATACCTCGGCGTGCGTCGCTTCAGTTTCGGCATCGCCGAGCAGAACAACCAGGTGGGACAGGTCACGGGTCTGGCGTGGACCGAAGTGGGCGGCGAACTGCTTACCATCGAAGCGGTTTCGCTACCGGGTCGCGGCAAGATGACCACCACCGGCAAGCTCGGCGAGGTGATGCAGGAATCCATCCAGGCCGCGTTGTCGGTGGTGCGCTCTCGCGCGCGCAAGCTGGGGATCCAGGACGACTTCTACCAGAAGCGCGACATCCACATCCACCTCCCGGAAGGTGCAACGCCGAAGGACGGTCCGTCGGCCGGCATCGCAATCTGCACGTCGATGGTGTCGATCCTCACCGGAATTCCGGTGCGCGCGGACGTGGCGATGACGGGCGAGATCACGCTGTGCGGTGAAGTGCTGCCGATCGGCGGCTTGAAGGAAAAGCTGCTGGCCGCGCATCGCGGCGGCATCAAGACGGTGCTGATCCCGCAGGAGAACGTCAAGGACTTGACCGAGATCCCCGACAACATCAAGAACAAGCTCGACATCCATCCGGTCAAGTGGATCGAGCAGGTTCTTGAATTGGCACTGGAACACGTGCCCGAGCCTTTGCCGGACGAACCCGAAGCGGAAACGCCGGCAATCGCTGTGCCAGAAGAGGACGCAGCCTCTGCCGCAGCGCTCAAGCACTGAGTATTTTTTAACCACTCCCGGAATCCCGCGCCAGGCGCGGGTTTTTTGTCGGCAGCCCGGGAAACCGCTTGACACAAGGTTTTGCGGGTTGCTATAAAAGCGGCCACAGGGTTTTCCTGTGCCACTTGAGTGAAGGGGACAATACGTGAACAAATCCGAATTGATTGATGCCATCGCCGACTCGGCTGACATTTCCAAAGCTGCAGCCGGCCGTGCGCTGGACGCAACGGTTGAAGCAGTCAAGAAAGCGCTGAAGAAGGGCGACATGGTGACGCTGGTGGGGTTCGGCAGCTTCTACGTCGGCAAGCGCGCGGCACGCACCGGTCGCAATCCGCGCACCGGCGCTTCCATCAAGATCAAGGCCGCCAAGGTGCCGAAGTTCCGCGCCGGAAAAGGTCTGAAAGACGCCATCAATTAATAAAAAACACAGTTTGCATTTGGCAAGACCGGAAAAAATGTTGTAGAATTTTGGTCTTTGTCGGGTGCTTAGCTCAGCTGGTAGAGCGTCGCCCTTACAAGGCGAATGTCGGGGGTTCGAACCCCTCAGCACCCACCAGCAGGGTCGGGAATAACAAGCAGTCAAAATTCAGGCAGCCCAGTTTTTTGCAGTGCAGCAGTACAAGGGAGTGGTAGTTCAGTTGGTTAGAATACCGGCCTGTCACGCCGGGGGTCGCGGGTTCGAGTCCCGTCCACTCCGCCAACATCAAAAAGGCGAACGTGAGTTCGCCTTTTTTCATTTAGGCGTCTTTTCCGTCGCATCAAATTAAGCCAAATTTAATCCAAGCCAAGGAAGACGCGAGGCGCAAAGTGCGCGAAAATCCGCGTTGACGTTTTTTCCGGAGTAGAAAACAGTGCTCGAAGCAATCCGCAAGCATGCAAAGGGCTGGCTGGCCAAAGTCATACTCGGCTTGATCGCAATTACCTTCGCCCTGTTCGGCGTGGATTCCTACATGAAGGGCGACAAAAGCGGCGGCATGGTCGCCGAGGTCGGCGACGTGGGAATTTCACGCGAGGAACTGACGCGCGAGATCCAGGGGCAGAGCGACCGCATGCGCGAGACGCTCGGCCCTGCATATGACCCTGCCGTGATCGAATCGGCCGACTTTCGCAAGCAGGTGCTCGACAGCCTGATCGAGCGCAAGGCCTTGTTGCAGGAAGCGCAAAAACTCAAACTTCTGGCGCCCGATGCGTACATTGCGTCGGTGCTGGCTCAGATCCCGGCTTTTCAGCAGGACGGCGCATTTTCGCAGCAGCGCTATGAGGCGGTGCTGCGCCAGAACGGCCGCACTCCGGTGCAGTTCGAGAACGAACTGCGTCAGGCCTTTATGCTGGAGGCCATCAGCAGTCCGATATCGCTCGCGACCTTTCCGTCGAAGACGTCGCTGACGCAGATTGCACGCCTGGTGGCGCAACAACGCGAAATCTCCTGGGCGGATCTGCCGGCGTCCTCGGTGGCATCGGAAATCAAGCTGGCGCCGGCTGAGGTGGAACGTTATTACGCGGACAACAAGGCCGAATTCACCGAGCCCGAACAAATCCGCGCGGAATATCTGGCGCTGGATATCGCCGCTGTGGCGGCGGGAATCGAAGTGAGCGACCGGGCGGTGGCAGATTATTATGCCGCCAATGCGGCGCAGTTCGGCCGGCCCGAACTGCGCAGCGCGAGCCATATCCTGATTGCCGCCGATAAAAATGCGGACGCCGCAACGCGCGCCCAGGCCAAGGCGAAAGCAACCGAGTTGGTTCAAACCTTGCAGAAATTCCCGGGGCGATTCGCCGAACTGGCGCGTACCCAGTCGCAGGATCCGGGCTCGGCCGCACAGGATGGCAGCCTCGGAAGCTTCGGCCGCGGCATGATGGTCAAGCCGTTCGAGGATGCGGTGTTCAGTATGAAACAGAATGAAATCCGCGGACCGGTGGAGAGCGATTTCGGCTTTCACATCATTCGGCTGGATGGGATCGAGCCCGCACAGACTGCGCCGCTGGCCGAAGTCCGCCCTGCAGTGGTGGACGCGTTGCGCAAGCAGCAGGCGCAGAAGGTTTTTGCCGATTTGGCCGAAAGCTTCAGCAACCTGGTGTATGAAAACGCATCCTCCTTGCAGCCCGCTGCAACGGCAGCCAGGCTCACCGTTCAGCAAAGCGGCTGGCTGACCGCCCGGAATGCGCCGCCGCCATTCAACCATGCCGGCTTGTCGTCCGCGCTGTTCAGCCCGGAGTCGATCAAGTCCAGGCAGAACACGGAGGCGATCGAGGTTGCGCCTGGCACCCTGGTCGCGGCACGTGTGGCAGAGCATCGTCCGGCACGGCTGCGCCCGCTGGCCGACGTGTCGGCGGCGATCGAGGCCAGGCTGCGCGCCGAACGGAGTGCACAGCTGCTGGCGCAAAAGGGCGCAGCCGCCCTCCAGGCACTGGCAAAAGGCGAGGAAGCAGGCTTGACGTGGTCGGCTTTCCGCGTGGTGGGACGCCAGCCTTCGGCCGAGCTCGACGCCGCCGGCGCCAAGGCGGTGTTCAGGGTGAACGCCGACAAACTGCCGGCCTACACCGGCTTTGCCCGCCCTGACGGCTCGTATCGCATCGTGCGGGTAAGCCGTGTGCTGGAGGCGCCCGAACTGGATCCGATGCTGCTGGGGTCGATCGAATCCGGCGTCACGCAGGCGCAGCAGCATGCCGACTTAAAGGCGATGGTCGCGCTGATCACGGCCGGGCAGAAAGTCAAAATCAAGCCGGGCGCGATCGAGGGCAGATAAGCCGAACGAAACGCAACCCCAACAAAAAACGCGCCATCCTGGCGCGTTTTTTGTTGGGTGCCGTGCAGATCATTCAGCGCCGGCGGTGGAGTTGAAGCCAGCATCGACGTAAGTGATCTCGCCTGTAATGCCGGAGGCCAGGTCGGACAGCAGGAAGGCGGCGGCGTTACCGACTTCCTCGATGGTCACGTTGCGGCGCAGCGGCGCATTCTTGGCGACGATGTCGAGCTTCTCGCCGAAGTTGGCGATGCCGCTGGCAGCCAGCGTCTTGATCGGCCCGGCCGATACTGCGTTGACGCGGATGCCTTTGGGGCCGAGGCTTTGTGCCATGTAGTAGACGCCGGATTCGAGGCTGGCCTTGGCCAGGCCCATGACGTTGTAGTTGGGAACGGAGCGGATGGCGCCCAGGTAGGACAGCGTCAGGAGCGCCGCCCGGCGGCCTTCCATCATCGGCAGCGCGGCCTTGGCCAGCGCGGCGAAGCTGTAGGAGCTGATGTCGTGCGCGATGCGGAAGTTTTCCCGGGTGACGGCGGAAAGAAAGTCACCGGCCAGCGCCTCTTTCGGCGCGAACGCGATCGAGTGCACCAGGCCGTCGAAGCCGTCCCAGTGCTTGCCGAGTTCGGCGAACAGCGCGTCGATCTGCTCGTCGCTGCCGACGTCGCACGGAAACACCAGGCTGGAGCCGAACTCCCGGGCGAATTCGGTGACGCGATCCTTGATGCGTTCGCCCTGGTAGGTGAACGCCAGTTCGGCGCCTTCGCGCTTGCACGCCGCGGCGATGCCGTATGCGATGGATCGGTTGGAGATGACGCCGGTGATCAGCAAGCGTTTTCCTGCAAGAAATCCCATGATGGTCTCGAAGAGTTGCGGTGTCCGCGATTATAACGGCTGACGTTGGTGGCGCGCTTGGGTACACTTGCGGCATGACGCGAACGGGCATTCTTCTGCTGGGGCTGGGTTTGCTGGTGGGCTGCTCCGGCAGCTGGAACAACCCCTATCCAGGCAGCCAGTCCGATGCCAATGTGCTCTACAGCGCGTTTTCAGAACGCCCCAAGCATCTCGATCCGGCGCGCTCCTACAGCGCGAACGAAATCGAGTTCACCGGCCAGATCTACGAGCCGCCGCTGCAGTACCACTTCCTCAAGCGACCCTATACTCTGATTCCGCTGACGACCGAGGTGGTGCCCAAGCCGCGGTATGTCGACGCATCCGGCAAGCCGTTGCCGGACGATGCACCCGCTGCGGCGATTGCCGAAAGCGTGTACGAAATCCGCATCCGCCCCGGCATCCGCTATCAGCCGCATCCGGCTTTTGCGCGCGACGCGGCGGGGCGCTATCGCTACCATGCGCTGACGGCCTCCGAGACCGCGGGCAAAACCCGCATCGGCGATTTCGAGCACACCGGCACGCGCGAACTGGTGGCGGCGGACTATGTGTACCAGATCAAGCGGCTGGCCAATCCCCGGCTCAGTTCGCCGATCTTCGGCCTGATGAGCGAGCACATCGTCGGGTTGAAAGAACTGAGCGAAGCACTGGAAAAGGCGGCCCGGACCAACCCCGACGCAGTATTGAATCTCGGTGACTTCCCGCTGGCCGGCGCCGAAGTGGTGGACCGCCACACCTATCGCATCCGCATCAAGGGCAAATACCCGCAGTTCATCTACTGGCTGGCGATGCCGTTCTTCGCGCCGATCCCGTGGGAGGCCGAGGTTTTTTACGCGCAGCCAGGGATGGCGGACAGAAACCTCACGCTCGACTGGCAGCCGGTCGGCACCGGGCCATACTATCTGGCGGAGAACGATCCCAACCGCCGCATGGTGCTGAAGAAAAACCCCTACTTCCACGGCGAGACCTACCCCACGGAAGGCAGCGAAGAGGACAGGCAGGCCGGACTGCTGACGGACGCCGGCAAGCCGCTGCCGCTGGTGGACGAGGCCGTGTTCAGCCTGGAAAAGGAAACCATTCCCTACTGGAGCAAGTTCCTGCAGGGTTACTACGACAGCTCGGGGATCAGTTCCGACAGCTTCGACCAGGCCGTGCAGTTCACCGCCGGCGGCGACCCGCAGCTCACCGACAGCATGCGCGACCAGGACATTCGCCTCATCACTGCGGTGGCGGCCTCGATCTGGTATGTCGGCTTCAACATGCTCGACCCCGTGGTCGGGGGCTTAAGCGAAGACCGCCAGAAGCTGCGGCAGGCGCTCTCCATCGCCTTCGACTACGACGAGTTCATCTCCATTTTCCTCAATGGCCGCGGCATCCCCGCGCAGGGGCCGATCCCGCCCGGGCTGTTCGGCTATGTCGAGGGCGTGGCCGGGCTGAATCCCTACGTGTACGAAGCGCGCGACGGCAATATCCAGCGCCGCCCTATCGAGACCGCCAGGAAACTGCTGGCCGAGGCGGGCTACCCCAACGGGCGCAACGCGAAGACGGGCGAGCCGCTGGTGCTGTATTTCGACACCATGGCGAGCGGCCCGGACGCCAAGTCGCGGCTCGACTGGATGAAGAAGCAGCTCGACAAGCTTAACGTGCAGCTGGTGGTGCGCGGCACCGACTACAACCGCTTCCAGGACAAGATCCGCAAGGGCAACGCGCAGCTGTTCGAATGGGGCTGGAACGCCGACTATCCCGACCCTGAGAACTTCCTCTTCCTGCTCTACGGCCCGCACAAGAAGGTCGGCAGCGGCGGCGAGAACGCGGCCAATTATGACAACCCGGAATTCAACCGCCTGTTCGAGCGCATGAAGGACATGGACAACGGTCCCGCGCGCCAGCAGGTGATCGACGAAATGCTGGAAATCGTGCGCCGCGACGCGCCGTGGATCTTTGCCTATTATCCAAAGTCCTTCGGCCTGCGCCACGGCTGGGTGCACAACGTCAAACCCAACCTGATGGCCAACAATACGCTCAAGTACCGGCGCATCGACCCGGCGCTGCGCGAGACCCGGCGCGCCGAGTGGAACCAGCCGGTGCTGTGGCCGATCGCACTGCTGGTTATGGCGCTGGCCGCCGTCATCACGCCGGCGGTGATCGCGTGGCGGCGGCGCGAAAGGAAGACCGCCTGATGCTGGCCTACATCCTGCGCCGTCTGCTGTATGCGATCCCGATCCTGATCGGGGTGAACCTCTTGACCTTCGCGCTGTTCTTCGTCGTCAACACGCCGGACGACATGGCGCGGCTGCAGCTTGGCGCCAAGCACGTGACGCCGGAGGCGATCGAACGCTGGAAGGCCGAGCACGGCTACGACAAGCCGCTGCTGCTGAACGCGGCGGCGGAGGGAACGGCGCAGTTCACCGACACGATTTTCTTCCGGCACTCGGCGGCGATGTTCGTTTTCGAATTCGGCAAGGGCGACGACGGCCGCGACATCGGCAACGAGATCCGAACCCGCATGGGGCCGAGCCTGGCGATCGCGCTGCCGGTGTTCGTTATCGGCCTCATGGTCAACATCACCTTTGCGCTGCTGATGGTGTTCTTCCGCGCCACCTACCTCGACCTGTGGGGAGTAGTGCTTTGCGTGGTGCTGATGTCGATATCGGGACTGTTCTACATCATCGCGGGGCAGTACTTCATTGCCAAGCTGTGGAACCTGCTGCCGATTTCGGGTTTTGCCGGCGGCATCGATGGCCTCCGGTTCATCCTGCTGCCGGTGCTGGTCAGCGTGGTGGCGGGCATCGGCAGCGGCGCGCGCTGGTACCGCACCATCTTCCTCGAGGAAATCGGCAAGGACTATGTGCGCACTGCGCGCGCCAAGGGACTGTCCGAAATTCGCGTGCTGTTCCGCCATGTACTGAAGAACGGCATGATCCCCATCCTCACCGGCGCGGTGGTGGTGCTGCCGCTCCTGTTCATGGGCAGCCTCATCACCGAATCCTTCTTCGGCATTCCGGGGTTGGGCAGCTACACCATCGACGCAATCCAGGCACAGGACTTCGCGGTGGTGCGGGCGATGGTGTTCCTCGGGTCTTTCCTCTACATCGTTGGCCTCATCCTCACCGACATTTCCTATTCGTGGGTGGATCCGCGGGTGAGGCTGCAATGAACGTCATGCCTGTCATCCTGTGGACCGATGCGCTGATCTTCGCGCTGCTGGCCGGCGCGCTGGCGCTGGTCTGGTTCATCCGCCGTCACGAGCACCTGAGGGCACCGTGGCGGATGGTGGCGCAGCGCCCGATGGCGATGGGGGCGGCGCTGGTGCTTGGCGTGTTCGTGGTCATCGGCCTGCTCGATTCACTGCATTACCGCGAGCGGCTGGCCGACAGCCCGCCCGATGCGCCGCAGTATTCGGTCGAGGTACTTTCCGTGTTCGACGCGCTGGTGAGCGGCTTGCGTACCCGGCAGGAAAAAACCTACTCGGCGCCACTGGCGATGCAGCTCTATGCCAAGGAGTTCGTGCAGCGCGACGGCGCGACGGTGCGCGATTACCCACGCCTGAAATACGGCGGCGCGCATCTGGCGCATGCCGACGAGCGCCTCCCCGACATCGCCCGGCGCACGCTCGCCGGCGCCATGCAGGGCGTACTGGCAAGCCTGCTGCTGCTGGGCCTGCTGGCCGCATGGCAGGCGTGGCGGACCAGGACTTCGCTGGGTGCGTGGCTGACGGCCTGGGGCACGGGCCGTCTCGACTGGCCGGGACGGACGGTCGTCCTCATCGTGGCGCTGATGCTGATGCTGGGTGGCGTGATCGTTCAACTGGCGGCAGGCTATCACGTGCTGGGCACCGACAAGGTCGGCCAGGACGTGCTCTACATCAGCCTCAAAAGCATCCGCACCGGCCTGGTCATCGGCACCCTCACCACCCTGGTCACGCTGCCGCTGGCGATCGGCTTCGGCATCGCCGCGGGTTACTTCCGCGGCTGGGTCGACGACGTCATCCAGTACGTCTACACCGTGCTCAATTCCATCCCGGGCGTGCTGCTGATTGCGGCGGCGGTGCTGATCGTGCAGGTGTATATCGAATCCAACCCGCAACTGTTCGACACCGCCGCCGCGCGCGCCGACGTTCGCCTGCTGGCGCTCTGTCTCATCATGGGGGTCACCAGCTGGACCGGTCTGGCGCGCCTGCTGCGCGGCGAATCGCTCAAGCTCAGAACGCTCGATTACGTCGAGGCGGCGCGTGCCTTCGGCGTATCGCATGCGCGCATCATCGGGCGCCATATCTTCCCCAACGTGTTCCACCTGGTACTGATCGCCATCGTGCTCGACTTCTCCGGCCTGGTGCTGGCCGAAGCGGTGCTGTCCTACGTCGGCGTCGGCGTCGATCCCTCCATGTACAGCTGGGGCAACATGATCAACGGCGCGCGCCTCGAACTGGCGCGCGAGCCGGTCGTCTGGTGGCAGCTCGGCGCGGCATTCGTCTTCATGTTCACCCTGGTGCTGGCCGCCAACCTGTTTGCCGACGGCGTGCGCGACGCCTTCGATCCGCGTCTGGGAGGCCGTCGATGAAGCCCCTGCTCGAGGTGCGCGATCTCGTCACCGCCATCGGCGGCGTGCGCGTGGTCGACGGCGTGTCGTTCCGGGTCGCGGCGGGCGAGACCTATGCTTTGCTGGGCGAGTCCGGCTGCGGCAAGTCGATCACAGCGCTGTCGCTGATGCGGCTGCTGCCGGACGGGGGCCGGGTGGCCTCGGGCAGCGTGCAGCTCGGCGAAACCGAGGTGCTGGCCCTGCCCGAACATGACATGCGGCGCGTGCGCGGCGGCCAGATGGCGATGATCTTTCAGGAGCCGATGCTGGCGCTGAATCCGGTCATCAAGGTGGGCGGGCAGATCGGCGAAGTGCTGTCGCTGCACCGGAGGCTGGCCGGGCCGGCTGCACGCGGCGCCGCGCGGGCGCTGCTCGATGCGGTGGGGGTGCCGGATTCGGCGCGCCGGCTCGACAGCTATCCGTTCGAATTGTCGGGCGGGCTGCGCCAGCGGGTGATGATCGCGATGGCGCTGGCGGGCGAGCCCCGACTCCTGATCGCCGACGAGCCGACCACGGCGCTCGACGTGACCATCCAGGCGCAGGTGCTCGACGTGCTGCGCAGGCTCAAGACCGAGCGGCAGATGGGCATGCTGCTGATCACGCACGATCTCGGCGTGGTGGCGGAGAATGCCGACCGCGTGGGGGTGATGTATGCCGGCGAACTGGTGGAGGAGGGCGCGCGCGATGCGTTTTTTGCCTCCCCGCAGCATCCCTACAGCCGCATGCTGTTCGAGGCACTGCCGCATACGATTCCGCACGGGCTTCAGTCCGTAGCGGATCGGAGTCCTTTAGGGCGCCCCGGCGACGGCGGCCGCCTGACCACGATTCCCGGACAGGTGCCGCCGCTCGACGGCTCGCTCGTCGGCTGCCGCTTTGCGCCGCGCTGTCCGCATGCCATTGCGCGCTGCCGCGACGAGTCGCCGGATTGGCAGGAGTTCGGCGGCCAGCGGGTGCGCTGCCATCTGGCAGGCGCGCTGCCGGCAAGCAGCGTGCGTGAGGTCATCGCGCAGGCTGCGGCGCAACCAGCACAGCCCCTGCTGCAGGTCGAGGGCCTCAAGGTGCACTTTCCGATCCGACGTGGCTTCATCCAGCGCACGGTCGGCCACGTGCGCGCAGTCGACGACGTGTCGCTCGACATCCAGGCGGGCCGCACGCTGGCGCTGGTCGGCGAATCGGGCTGCGGCAAGACCACGGTGGGCAAGGCCTTGCTGCGGCTGATCGAGCCGACGGCAGGTCGCGTCGTGCTGGGCGGCGAGACCATCACCGCGAACAATGCCGCCACCCTGCGGCGGCAGGCGCAGATGGTGTTCCAGGATCCGTTCAGTTCGCTCAACCCGCGCATGCGGGTGGCGGACATTCTGCTCGAAGGCATGGACGCGCTGGGCGTCGGTGCGGCCAGCCAGCGGCGCGACGCGGCCGCGCAGCTGCTGCGCCAGGTGGGGCTGCCGGACGATGCCGGCGGCCGCTATCCGCATGCCTTCTCGGGCGGCCAGCGGCAGCGCATTGCGATCGCGCGGGCGCTCGCGGTGTCGCCCCGGCTGGTGATCTGCGACGAGCCCACCAGCGCGCTCGACGTGTCGGTGCAGGCGCAGATCCTGAATCTGCTGAAGGATCTGCAAAACGATCTGGGGCTGGCCTACCTCTTCATCACCCACAACCTTGCAGTGGTCGAATATCTGGCGCACGAGGTGGCGGTGATGTATCTCGGCCGCATCGTCGAACACGGCACCGCGGCGGACGTGCTGCGCGCGCCGCGCCATCCCTATACCCAGGCGCTGGTGAGCGCGGTGCCTCGCATCGAGCCGCACGCCAGCGAAGGCATCATCCGGCTGACGGGCGACCAGCCCTCACCGCTCAACCCGCCCGCTGGCTGCCACTTTCATCCGCGCTGCCCGCATGCAATGGAAGTGTGCCGGCAAATCTATCCCGAGCGGACCGACCTGGGCGGCGGGCACTGGGTGCGCTGCCACTGGGTGGCGGGGCAGAATCAAGACATTTCCAAGGAGCACTGATTGAATACCGGCAAACACAGTCGAAATTTCTGGATCGGCAATGGCGTGCTGGCCGTGGCGATGCTGACGCTGTTTTTCATGGGGCCGCTGTCGGACGCGCTGGGCATCTGGGCGGCGGTGCTGTGGATGCTGCTGGCCGCTGTGGGCATGGCGCTGGTGATGTCGGACAAGAGCGGCGAGCCGCCTGCGCCTGACTGACCGCTGCCTTCCAGGGCGCGGTGCGGGCCGGAGCGGATCAGGGCTGGTCGACGACCACGGTCTCCCCTGCGCGGATCGTGCCGCGCCGGTCCAGAACCGGATTCCATGTCTTGATATCCGCCATATTGACATCGAAACGCCGGGCGATGCTGAACAGGGTGTCGCCACGCCGGACCGTGTAATGAACCGGACCGGCAGGCTTTCCAATACTGGCATTGAGGCTGACGGGCTGAATGGCGCGGGTGTCGCGACTGGCTGGCACGGTCGACGTCAGCCGGATGGTCTGGCCGGGTTGGATCCGGCTAGCGAGCTCCGGATTGGCCGCGCTCAACTGGGCGACGGAGAGCCCATACCGGCGGGCGACACCGAACAGGGTATCGCCGCGCTGCACGACGTGCCTGCTTGCATCCGATGCGTGCGCTTCGGGCACGCTGCCGCCGTGCCGGTTGACCGGAACCAGGATGGTCTGTGCGCGTTGGAGCTTGCCACGCTTCAGGGGGATCGGGTTGTGTTCCAGCAGGCGATCGACGCTGATGCCGAAGCGTTTGGCGATGGCCTCGGGGCGGTCGCCCTTTTGCGCGGTGTAGGGCTGCCAGGAATCCCAGTTGCCGCTTTCCAGATTGCGCTGGAAGGTGTCGGCCTTGGCGACCGGCACCAGCAGATTCACCGGCGTGTCGGAACGGATGAGTTTGCGCGGGAAGGCCGCGTTCAGCGCCATGAACTCATCGCTGCTCATGTCCGCCAGGCGCGCCGCGGAATGGATGTCCATGCTGGCATGGACCTTGACCTGGTTGAAGTAAGGCTGGTTCGGCAGGGCGTCGATGGCGATGCCGTATTGCGCGGGCTCGCGGATCAGATTGCGGATCGCGAGCAGCTTGGGAACGTAATGCCGGGTCTCGTTCGGCAGCGACAGGCTGGCGTAATCGGTGGGCAGACCCAGCTGGACGTTTTTCTGGATCGCGCGCGCGATGCAGCCCTCGCCGCAGTTGTAGGCGGCAAGCGCCAGCTGCCAGTCGCCAAAGTCCAGGTAGAGCTTGCCCAGGTAATCAAGCGCGGCATTCGTTGCCGCAGTGAAATCGCGGCGGCCGTCGTACCAGTTGTCCTGCCGCAGGCCGTAGTGGCTCCCGGTGGAGGGGATGAACTGCCAGATGCCGGAAGCGGCGGACCGCGACAGCGCGGTGGGAACGAATGCGCTTTCGATCATCGGCAGCAGCGCGATTTCCATTGGCATGTCGCGCCGCTGGACTTCCTCGACGATATGGTAGAGATAAGGGCGCGCGCGCTCGGCCAGGCGCTTCACGTTTTCAGGCCGCGCGGCGAACCAGGATTCATGGACGCTCACGAGGGGATTCGGCTGCGCCGCGTCGTCGATCCTGAAGCCGCCGCGGATACGCTGCCAGACATCGTCCTGGCTGGCTTCGGCGGAGACGCGATCGGGCGTGCTGTCGGCAGCGATGCTGCTCCACTCCAGCGTATGGATGGCGGGAGCGGATTCCGCGGCCACAGCGGGATGGCTCAGGAACAGCGCCAGCATACTCAGGCTGATCCGATTGAATCGAAAGTCGGCCAATTTGATTCCGGGCAAGACGGTCTCCCGTACTCAACAAGGCTCCATCCTAGGTGGCGGAATGGCAACGGTCAACCGTCCCAGCCATCCTTGGCGGCGCGGATTGCGCCGAACACCTCGTCCGGACGGGGATGCGGACGATTCAGAAAATGGGCGGCAAACGCCGTCATATCGGGGTCGTGAAAGCGCAGGAAGGGATTGGTGGCTTTTTCCAGCGCCAGGGTGGAGGGCAGGGTGGGGCGGTCCTGCGCGCGCAGGGCGCGGTCGGCGCGCTCGCGTTCGAGCAGCGCGGCATTGTCGCCGGCTATGGTTTTGGCAAAATCAATATTGCTCAAGGTGTATTCATGCGCGCAGCAGACCCGGGTAGTATCGGGCAGAGCTAAAATGGCATCGAGGCTGGCAGCCATCATCGCGGGATTGCCCTCGAACAGCTTCCCGCAGCCGCAGCCGAACACGGTATCGCCGCAAAACAGGCAGCCGTGTCCGACATAGCTGATGTGGTCGAGCGTGTGCCCCGGCGTGGCAAGCACCTCGAAATGCAAACCTGGTTCGGCGAGGTCCACCGCATCGCCGCCGCGCAGGACGTGGGTGACATCCGGAATGCGCGGATTGTCCGGGGCATAGATGACGCAATCGTAGCGTTGACGCAGCCGGGCGTTGCCGCCAGTATGGTCGCGGTGATGGTGCGTGATCAGCACGGCGGTCAGCGCAAGTTGATGCGTGTCGAGATAGGCGATCAGCGACGTGGCATCGCCGGGGTCGACCGCGACGGCGTGGCGGTCGTCGTGCCACACCCAGATGTAGTTGTCTTCGAACGCGGGCAGGGGAATGAGCGTCAACATGTCGGGACTGCCGGAAAGGAGAAAGGGCTATGTTATCCAAGCTGGATGCAGGATGGTTTGAAACACCGCTGGGACAACATCTGCTGTTTCGCGAACAGCGTTATTTCGACCATGCGGTATCGGATGTGTTCGGCTTCAATGCGGTGCAGGTCGGCTTGCCGCAACTCGATTTCCTGCGCAACAGCCGCATCCCGCTGCGTGTGAGCTGCGCGGCCGACGCGGCTGCCGACGTTCAGGCCGACCCCATGTTCCTGCCGTTCGAGAGCCAGTCGCTGGATCTGCTGCTGTTGCCGCACGTGCTGGAATTCAGCGCCAATCCGCACCAGGTGCTGCGCGAGGCCGAGCGCGTGCTGCGCCCGGAAGGCCGCCTGGTGCTGGCCGGATTCAACCCGCGCAGCCTGTGGGGGCTGGCGCGCATGCTGCAGGGCGGCGAGCGCGGCTATCCCTGGAATGGAAATTTCCTGAATATTTCCCGGGTGAAGGACTGGATGGCCTTGCTGGGACTGGAGGTGGCGGCCGGCAGCATGTGCTGCTACCGGCCGCCGATCAACCGTGAAAACTGGCTGCGGCGGATGCGCTTCATGGAACCGGCGGGCGACCGCTGGTGGGCGATGGGCGGCGGCGTCTATTTCCTGCAGGCGGTCAAGCGCGTGCAGGGCATGAATATTATTTTGCCGCAATGGAAAACGCCGGTGACACAGCGTTTATTATCGCCCGCCGCCAAAGTGATCAATCTCAAACAGTATCGGGTACGTCGTGAACGCTGAAACCATTTATATCTATAGTGATGGCGCCTGCAAGGGCAATCCCGGCGCGGGCGGCTGGGGCGCCCTGCTGGTGTCCGCCGGACATCGCAAGGAAATCAGCGGGGGCGAGGCCAACACCACCAACAACCGCATGGAAATGACCGCGGTGATCCGTGCGCTGGAATCGCTCAAGCGTCCGTCCACGGTCGAGGTCCATACCGATTCGCAATACGTGCAAAAGGGCATCAGCGAATGGATGGCCGGCTGGAAGCGGCGCAATTGGCGCACCGCCGACGGCAAGCCGGTGAAGAACCAGGATTTGTGGCTGCAACTGGATGCACTGAGCCAGTTACATCGCATCGAATGGAAATGGGTGAGAGGCCATTCCGGCCACCCGGAAAACGAACGCGCCGACGCGCTCGCCAACCAGGGCGTGCTGCAGGCACAACAACACTAAACTAACATGCGGCAAATCATTCTCGACACCGAAACCACCGGCCTCGACCCCAACCAGGGGCATCGCATCATCGAGGTGGCGGCGGTGGAAATGGTCAACCGCCGGCTCACCGGCAACCACCTCCACCGTTACGTGAACCCGGAGCGCGACATCGACGCCGGCGCGATGCAGGTGCACGGCATCACCCCAGAATTCCTGCAGGACAAGCCGCGCTTTGCCGACATCGCGCAGGAGTTCGTCGACTTCATCCAGGGTGCCGAACTCATCATCCACAATGCACCGTTCGACGTCGGCTTTCTCAATATGGAACTGCGCCTGCTGGACATGGCGCCGCTGCCGAGCTGGTGCGGCGGCGTGACCGACACCCTGGCCATGGCCAAGGCGCTGCATCCCGGTCAGCGCAACAACCTGGATGCGCTGTGCAAGCGTTATGGCGTCGACAATGCGGCGCGCACGCTGCACGGCGCCTTGCTCGACTGCGAACTGCTGGCGGCGGTGTACCTGGCGCTGACGCGGGGTCAGGAAAGCCTGTCGATCGGGCTGGAAACGCGCAGCGCCGAGGCCGGCCAGGCGGCTGCGCGCACCCGCCCCAGGCCCATCTTGCTGCAGGCCTCCGCCGAGGACCTGGTGGCGCATGCCAGCCTGCTCGAAGCGATCGCGAAGGAAAGCAAGGGGGCTTGCCTGTGGGGTGGGGAGCAGGTGGCGACTTGACGCGTTGGGTCTTGCGCCGCCTAACCGCCTTCCCGCGCATCGTGTTTCTGGGACTGGCTTGTGCCGGCCTGGCCCTGGTGTCGGCGTCGGCGGCTGCCGCACGGGTGGCCGTGATATTGAGCGACGATTCAGCCCCCTATCAGGAGGTGTTTCAGGTCATCAAGGCCTTTCTGGACGACGGCCCCCATGTGCTCAGCCGGGCATACGCCGCGGGCTTGGCCGCACCCTCGTTGAACGATGTGCAGCTGGCCATTGCGGTGGGCGTGCGCGCGGCCGAATCGTTGGCTGTGCTGCCGGTTCGCACGCCGGTTCTGGCAGTGCTGGTGCCGCGTGCGTGGTACGCCAAAAACGGGCGTGCCCGCCTGAGCGACGGCGGCCGCCGCAGCGTGTCGGCCATCTATCTCGATCAACCCGTTGAGCGGCAGGCGCAGCTGATCCGCCTGGCCCTCCCCGAAGCGCGGCGCGTGGGCGTGCTGTTGAGCGCCGAGCAGGCCAGCCTGGCTGGCGAGCTGGACGCCGCTTTGCAGGGGCAGCAACTGAGTCTGGTGCTGGGTACGCTGTCCGGCGAGGAGCGCCTGATTGCGCCGCTCGAAGAGGTGCTGTCGGGTGCCGACGTGCTGCTCGCCGTGACCGATCCGCTGGTATTCAATCGCAACACGGCGCAAAGCCTGTTTCTGACATCCTATCGCTACCGTGTTCCGGTTCTGGGCTATTCGCGTTCGATGACGCGGGCAGGTGCGCTGCTGTCGCTGCATTCCAGTCCGGTGCAAATCGGCCGCCAGACCGCTGAATCGGTCATCGCTGCCTTTCAGGGCGGATCGGTGCGTTTGCCCTTGCCAGACCATCCCGCCTATTTCAGTGTTTCAATCAATGAACAGGTCGCTCGCTCGCTGGGTTACACCCTGCCGCCCGAAGCCGAACTGGAAAATCGTTTGGGAGCACCGCGTTGAGGTTGATTTCATTGAGGATACGCAGTCGCGTGATCGGCCTGGCCGTGGTGCCGATGGCCATCATCGGGATTTTGCTGTTGTTCCAGCTCATCAGCGGAAAAATCGACGACCTCGATCAGTCGCTGCGCACCCGTGCTGCGGCCATTGCCCGCCAGCTGGCGCCGGCGGCCGAATATGGCGTCGTCTCCGGCAACATCGCGGTGCTGCAGACCCTGCTCGACAAGACGGCGATCGAGCCCGATATTCGCGGCGTGGCGATCTTTTCAGATACCGGCGAGCGGCTTGCGCAAGTCGGCCCCGGCGACTGGACGGAGCCGGCCCAGGGCAGGCTGCCCGCCGATCGCATCCATCAAGCCGAATACATGGATCGGCTGGTGTACTACGCACCGATCACCCGCACCGAAGTGGCGGTGGATGATTTCAATGCAGTCGACGAAGGTTCTGCCGCGGCGGGCACCCGCACCCAGCTGCTGGGCTGGGTAGGGCTGGATGTGTCGCGCAGCGCCACCTTCCAGAGCCAGCGCGATGCCATTCTGCGCAGCCTGGCGATTCTGCTGGCTGGTCTGAGCGTCAGCCTATACCTCGCCTGGCGCATCGGACGCCGGATCACCCAGCCGATACTGGCCTTGACCCACACCGTGAGCCGCATCGGCGAGGGCCATCTGGACGAGCGGGTGGCGCAGACCGGGGAGGCCGAACTGGGCGTGCTGCAGCGCGGCGTCAACCATATGGCGGCCCACCTGCAGACGATGCAGGACCAGATGCAGGCAAAGATCGATCAGGCCACTGCGCGCCTGGTTTATCAGGCCAGCCACGATATGTTGACGGGGCTGATCAACCGCCGGGAGTTCGAACAGCGGCTGGAACGACTGCTGCTGTCGGCCCTGCAGCAGGGCCGCGAGCATGCGCTGTGCTACATGGACCTCGACCAGTTCAAGGTGATCAACGATACCTGCGGCCACGCGGCGGGCGACGAACTGCTGCGCCAGCTGGCACTGCTGCTGAAAGGCAATCTACGCGAACGCGATACGCTGGCCCGCCTGGGCGGCGACGAATTTGCCCTGCTGCTGGAAAACTGCAGCATCCCCGATGCGCTGGAGGTGGCGGATACCTTCCGGGCCGAGGTGCAGCGTTTCCGCTTCAAGTGGGAAGACCGCATTTTCGCGGTCGGCATGAGCGTGGGCATGGTGGCGATCAACGGCGACAGCGGCACCGTAGCAAGCCTGCTGTCAGCTGCGGATGCCGCCTGCTATGTGGCCAAGGACCGCGGCCGCAACCAGATTCATGTCTATGAAAGCCGCGACATCGACCTGACGCGCCATCGCGGCGAAATGCAGTGGGTGACCCGAATTCATCGGGCACTGGAAGAACAACGCCTGCGCCTGTCGTGGCAGGAAATCCGCCGTACCGATGGCACGGTCGAGCCCATGCGCCATGTCGAACTCTTGCTGCGGATGGTGGACGACGACGGCAGCGACATTCTGCCCATGGCCTTTATTCCGGCTGCAGAGCGCTATTTCATCATGCCTAGATCGGAAGAGCACACGTCTGAACTCCAGT
>CAMTWC010000070.1:0-10433 GCA_947085345.1 uncultured Gammaproteobacteria bacterium
CGATCTCTCCAGGGCAGGCCATGGCCGGCCATTTCGCGTAGAAAAGGCCGCAACTGCCAGTCCACCCCCGCGGCCTCGTCCGCCTGGGCAAAATGGGTCATCAGGGTGATGCCGGCCACGCCGGGCAGACTCTTCGCCCGTGCGACGACGGCAGCATGCTCGGCAAGCGGGAAGCCCAGCCGGTGCATGCCGCTGTCGAATTTGAGGAAGACCTGCAACGGGCGTGCGGGTGGGCGCTGTTCGAGCCAGTCGAGGTGCGCGGCCTGGTGCAGCACCGGCCACAGATCCAGTTCGGCGCAGGCGGCGATTTCATCTGCGCCGAAGATCCCTTCCAGCAACAGGATGGGCTGATCCACGCCCATCTGGCGCAGGTTGGCGGCCTCCTCCAGCGTCAGCACGGCAAAGCCGTCCGCCGCTGCCAGCGCGCGCCGTGCGCGCGAGATCCCGTGGCCGTAGGCATTGGCCTTGACCACGGCAAACACGCGCGCCGTCCCTGCGTGGCTGCGCGCCATACGCAGGTTGTGCGCCATCGCACCAATGGAAATCCGTGCCTGGATGGGCCGCATGGACTAGCCCTGAGGTTCCTCACATTCGCCTGATGATCGCGCCGAGCATTGGCCGTCAGGGAAGTTTTGAGAAGGAGCGGCGTGGTGACTCATACGCCCGACTGAACAAAATCTTTCATGGCGGCCAAGGATCAAGCGAGGGCAGGTGAATGTGAGGAACATCAGGGCTTAGTAGGAGCCCGGCTGCGCCAGCGATTCGAAGCGCGTGTATTCGCCGATGAAGGCCAGCCGCACGGTGCCGATGGGGCCGTTACGCTGCTTGCTGATGATGATTTCCGCCGTGCCCTTGTCCTGCGTGTCGGGGTTGTAGACCTCGTCGCGGTAGATGAACAGGATGACGTCGGCATCCTGTTCGATGGCACCCGATTCGCGCAGGTCGGACATCACCGGGCGCTTGTTGGGGCGCTGCTCCAGGCCGCGGTTCAGCTGCGACAAGGCGATCACCGGCACGTGCAGCTCCTTGGCCAGCCCCTTGAGCGCGCGCGAGATCTCGGAGATCTCGGTGGCGCGGTTTTCACCGTTTCCGCTGCCCGACATCAGCTGCAGGTAGTCGATCACGATGAGGCCGAGCTTGCCGCACTGGCGCATCAGCCGGCGCGCCCGCGCGCGCAGTTCCAGCACGTTGAGCCCCGGCGTCTCGTCGATGAAGACCGGCGCCTCGTTGAGCTTGCCGAGCGCGTAGGTGAGGCGCTGCCAGTCGTCCTCGCCCAGCTTGCCGGTGCGCAGGCGGTGCTGGTCGAGCTTGCCGACCGAACCGATCATCCGCATCACCAGCTGGGCGCCACCCATTTCCATCGAGAACACCGCCACCGGCAGGCCGGTGTCGAGCGCGACGTTTTCGGCCATGTTGAGCGAAAACGCGGTTTTACCCATGGAGGGCCGCCCGGCGACGATGATGAGGTCGCCCGGCTGCAGGCCGGAGGTCTTCTGGTCGAGGTCATGGAAGCCGGTGGGCACGCCGGTGACGCCGGAGTCGTTGTCGCGGTGATACAGTTCGTCGATACGCTCGACCACTTCCTTCAGGAGCGGCTTGATTTCGGTGAAGCCCGCCTGCCCGCGGCTGCCGGACTCGGCAATCTCGAACACCTTGGCTTCAGCCTCGTCGAGCAGTTGCGAGGCGCTGCGCCCGGCAGGCGAATAGGCGGTGTCGGCGATCCCGGTCGCCACTTCTGCAAGCCGGCGCATCACCGAGCGCTCGCGCACGATTTCGGCATAGCGGCGGATGTTGGCGGCCGACGGTGTGTTGCTTGCCAGCGCGACGATGTAGGCGAGCCCACCGACACTTTCGAGTTGCCCCATGGACTGCAGCGCCTCGGCCACCGTCACGGCATCGGCCGGGCGATTCTCGGCAACCTGCCGCACGATCGCGCGCAGGATCTGGCGGTGATCCTGGCGGTAGAAATCGCTTTCCGACACCACGTCGCCGATGCGGTCCCAGGCGCTATTGTCCAGCAGCAAGCCGCCCAGCACCGCCTGCTCCGCTTCCAGCGAGTGCGGCGGCAGGCGCATCTGCGCGAGTTGGGGGTCGGAACTGCTTGTCAGCGAGTGGATGGCGGCCATGCCAGGATTCTAGTCTCGTACCCCACACCCACCAAGGGATAAGCTTGTGGATAAAGCGTGAACAATCAGGAATAAAAAAGGGAGCCGCAGGCTCCCTTTTGGCGTAGCGGCGGAATTACTGCTCGCCGGCCACCACCACCGTGATGCTGGCGGTCACATCGGTGTGCAGCCCCAGCGTCACCGGGTATTCGCCGATGGCCTTTAAGGGGCCTTCGGGCAAACGGACTTCCGCCTTGACCACGTCATGACCTTGCGCTTTCAGTGCATCGGCAATGTCGGCGTTGGTGATGGAGCCGAACAGGCGGCCATCGACGCCGGCCTTCTGGCGGATCGTCACGCTCGTGCCTTCCAGCTTTTCGGCGCGGCGCTGGGCATCGGCCAGCTTATCGGCGGCAACGCGTTCCAGTTCGGCCTTCTGCGCGGCAAACGCTTCCATGTTGGCTTGCGTGGCGCGACGCGCACGGCCGGTGGGAATCAGAAAGTTGCGGGCATAGCCGTCTTTCACCTTGACCACGTCACCCAGATTGCCCAGGTTGACGACTTTGTCCATCAGAATCACTTGCATGGTCGTCTCCTCAATGCAGGTCGGTGTAGGGCATGAGCGCCAGGAAGCGCGCACGCTTGATCGCGGTGCCCAGCTGGCGCTGGTAATGCGCCTTGGTGCCGGTGATGCGCGCAGGAATGATGCGGCCGTTTTCGGCGATGAATTCCTTCAGCACCTCGATGTCCTTGTAGTCGACCTCAACCACCTTTTCGGCGGTGAAGCGGCAGAACTTGCGACGTTTGAAGAGACCACGGTTGCCGCTGTCGCGGCCGCCTTTTTTGGCGAACTTGCCGCCGGATTTACCACCCATGGGACGTGCCATGATTTATTCCTTTTCGATTCGATTCAATATCAGGACCAGTTGTCGGCTGTTCATGCTGCGTCGGTTCAACGCGCCTTCCAGTTTGACTTGCGCTCCAGTGGTCAGTTGAGCCAGCTGGCTGGCAAGCGATCCGCTCGCCTGCACCGTCAACTCGCATTCCACCTGCCGGGCTTGCGTGGCCACTGTCTGACTGCTGCGGTGATGTATCACCGCTTCCGCAATCGGCACGCCCGCCGGACTGTAACGCACAGGGTCAACCTGGATGAGGGCTCCGCTGATGACCAGCCGGTTCACTCACTCAGGCTGCGGCAGGCTGCTCGGCAGCCGTTTCCGGCTTGGCGCTGTCCAGCATGTCGCGCGATTTTTCTTCCTTCATCATCGGCGAGGCCGTGGTGACGGCGTCGTCGCGCTTGATGGTCAGGTGGCGCAGCACGGCGTCGTTGAACTTGAAGCCATGTTCGAGCTCTTCCAGGGTTTCCTGGTCGCACTCGATGTTCATCAGCACGTAGTGGGCCTTGTGGACCTTCTGGATCGGATAGGCCATCTGACGGCGGCCCCAGTCTTCCAGGCGGTGGACGCTGCCGCCGCGCGTGGTGATGTTGCCCTTGTAGCGCTCGATCATGGCGGGCACCTGCTCGCTCTGATCGGGATGGACGATAAATACGATTTCGTAATGCCGCATCTTGTTCCTTTCGGTTCAGCCCCCCGCTGCGGTGCGGCGCGGTGGAGCAAGGTTAAATAATGACCAAGGTCAAAAAACAATCCCCGGCAAACCGGGGACTGCGAATCATACGCTTTTTGCCTGGCAAATCAAGCCAGTCGAACCCGGCGGTCGGCTCAGATCACGCAGTCGACGTAATACGTGGGCTTGCCGTCGACCACGTCCTCGACCAGGCCGTGCACGTCGGTCTCGAAACCGGGGAATTTGACGTTGAAGTCACGGGTGAACTGCAGATAGCGCACGATGGTGCTGTTGAAGCGCTCGCCCGGAATCAGCAAGGGAATGCCCGGCGGATAAGGCGTCACCAGCATGGCGGTGATGCGTCCTTCGAGCTTGTCGATCTCGACCCGCTCGATCTCGCGGTGCGCCATCTTGGCAAAAGCGTCGGCCGGCTTCATCGCCGGCGCCATTTCCGACAGGTACATCTCGGTGGTCAGGCGCGCCACATCGTTGGCCTTGTAGATGGTGTGGATCTGGTCGCACAGATCCTTGAGGCCGGTTTTTTCGTAGCGCGGGTGCTTTTCGATGAATTCGGGCAGCACGCGCCACAGCGGCTGGTTCTCGTCGTAGTCGGCCTTGAACTGCTGCAGCGCGGTCACCAGCGTGTTCCAGCGGCCCTTGGTGATGCCGATGGTAAACATGATGAAGAAGGAATACAGCCCGGTCTTCTCCACGATGACGCCGTGCTCGGCCAGGTATTTGGTGACGATCGCCGCCGGGATGCCCCAGTCGGCGAAGGCGCCGTCCATGTCCAGCCCGGGGGTGATGACCGTGGCCTTGATCGGGTCGAGCATGTTGAAGCCGGGCGCGATGTTGCCGAATTCGTGCCAGCGTTCGCCGGCTTTCAGCATCCAGTCCTCGCGGTCGCCCACGCCTTCGTCGGCCAGCTTCTCGGGGCCCCACACCTTGAACCACCAGGAGTCGCCGAACTCATCGTCGACCTTGCGCATGGCGCGGCGAAAATCGAGCGCTTCCTTGATCGACTCCTCGACCAGCGCGGGGCCGCCAGGCGGCTCCATCATCGCCGCCGCCACGTCGCACGAGGCGATGATGGCGTACTGCGGCGAAGTCGAGGTGTGCATCAGGTAGGCCTCGTTGAAGCGGTGGAAGTCGAGCTTGCGCGTCTCCGAATCCTGAACCAGTATCTGCGAAGCCTGGCTCAAGCCCGCCAGCAGCTTGTGGGTGGACTGGGTGGCGAACACCAGCGCATCCTTGGCGCGCGGGCGGTTCTTGCCGATGGCGTGCATGCCGCGATAGAAGTCGTGGAAGGTCGCGTGCGGCAGCCAGGCCTCATCGAAATGCAGGGTGTCGATGTAGTCGCCGAGCAATTCCTTGATCATGTCGACGTTGTAGAGGATGCCGTCGTAGGTCGACTGGGTGATGGTGAGGATGCGCGGCTTGCGCTTCACGTCCTTGGCGAACGGGTGCGCCGCAATCTTCTTCTCGATGTTTTCGGGGCGGAATTCGTCCAGAGGGATCGGACCGATGATGCCGTAATGGTTGCGCGTCGGGGTCAGGAAAATCGGGATCGCGCCGCACATCATGATGGCGTGCAGGATGGACTTGTGGCAGTTGCGATCGACCACGACGATGTCGCCCGGCGCCACCGTGGCATGCCACACCATCTTGTTCGACGACGAAGTGCCGTTGGTGACGAAGAACAGGTGGTCGCAGTTGAAGATGCGCGCCGCGTTGCGTTCCGATGCCCCCACCGGCCCGGTATGGTCGAGTAGCTGGCCGAGTTCGTCCACCGCGTTGCAGACGTCGGCACGCAGCAGGTTCTCGCCGAAGAACTGGTGGAACATCTGGCCGATCGGCGCCTTCAGGAAGGCCACCCCGCCGGAGTGGCCGGGGCAGTGCCAGGAATACGAGCCGTCCGCCGCGTAGTGGGTGAGTGCACGGAAGAACGGCGGTACCAGCGAATCGAGGTAGGCGCGCGCCTCGCGCCCGATGTAGCGGGCGAGAAACTCCGGCGTGTCCTCCAGCATGTGGATGAAGCCGTTCAGCTCGCGCAGGATGTCGTTCGGGATGTGGCGCGCGGTGCGGGTTTCGCCGTGCAGGAAAATCGGGATTTCGGCATTGCGGAAGCGCACTTCCTCGACGAAGCCACGCAGCTTTTGCAGCGCGTTGTTGGTGTCCTCGTCGCTGCCGGCGAGTTCCTCGTCGTCGATCGACAGCACGAAGGCCGAGGCGCGCGCCTGCTGCTGGGCGAACGAAGTCAGGTCGCCGTAGTTGGTGACGCCCAGCACTTCCATGCCTTCCTTCTCGATGGCTTCGGCGAGTGCGCGAATACCCAGCCCCGAGGCGTTTTCGGAACGAAAGTCTTCGTCAATGATGACAACGGGAAAGCGGAAGCGCATGGCGGCTCCTGAGGCTAGACGTGGGGAAACGCGGATTGTACGACGCCCGTGAGGCGCTGGCGTCAAGTTTTGGGCAAGGTCACGCCGACCTGGCCCTGGTATTTTCCGCCGCGGTCGCGGTAAGAGGTCTCGCAGACCTCGTCGGACTCGAGGAACAGCATTTGCGCCACGCCTTCGTTGGCGTAGATGCGCGCAGGAAGCGGGGTGGTGTTGGAAAACTCCAGCGTCACGTGGCCTTCCCACTCAGGCTCGAGCGGCGTCACGTTGACGATGATGCCGCAGCGCGCATAGGTGCTCTTGCCGAGGCAAATGGTCAGCACGCTGCGCGGGATGCGGAAGTACTCCACCGTGCGCGCCAGCGCAAAGGAATTCGGCGGGATGATGCAGGAGTCGCCCTTGACCTCGACGAAGGAATTCGGATCGAACGCCTTGGGATCGACGATGGTGGTATTGATGTTGGTGAACAGCTTGAATTCGTTGGCGCAGCGCACGTCGTAGCCGTAGCTCGACGTGCCGTACGACACGATGGATCGCCCCCCAACCTGCTTGACCTGTTGCGGCTCAAACGGTTCGATCATGCCATGCTCAGCCGCCATGCGGCGGATCCATCGGTCGGACTTGATGCTCATCAGGTATTGGAAATGACGATGTTGGGAAACTTGGCGGAATGATCCACCGCGGTTTCGCCGATCTTGACAGCCACACGGCGCGCGATCTGCTTGTAGATTTCGGTCACGCGGCCGTTCGGGTCGGACACCACGGAGGGCTTGCCGGAATCGGTGTCGGCACGGATGGCCCCATCGAGCGGCAGCGCGCCGAGGAATTCGACATTGTAGTCCTTGCACATGCGTTCGCCGCCGCCCTCGCCGAAGATGCGCTCTTCGTGGCCGCAGGCCGAGCAGATATGCAGGCTCATGTTCTCGACCACGCCGATGATGGGAATGCCGACCTTCTCGAACATCTTCAGGCCCTTGCGCGCGTCGATCAGCGCGATGTCCTGCGGCGTGGTGACGATCACCGCGCCGGTCACCGGCACGCGCTGCGCCAGCGTCAGCTGGATGTCGCCGGTGCCCGGCGGCAGATCGACCACCAGATAATCGAGCTCGCTCCAGTTGGTGTTGTTCAAGAGCTGTTCCAGGGCCTGCGTCACCATCGGGCCGCGCCACACCATGGGCGTTTCGACGTCGATCAAGAAGCCGATCGACATCGCCTGAATGCCATGGCCGATCAGCGGCTCGAGGTTCTTGCCGTCGGTCGATTCGGGCTTGTCGGTGATGCCGAGCATGGTCGGCTGCGACGGGCCATAAATATCGGCGTCCAGCATGCCGACGCGCGCGCCTTCGGCGGACAGCGCCAGCGCCAGGTTGACGGCGGTGGTGGACTTGCCGACGCCGCCCTTGCCGGAGGCCACGGCGATGATGTTCTTGACGTTGGGGATCAGCTTTACGCCGCGCTGCACGCTGTGCGAAACGATCTTGAAGCTGACGTTGGCAGTGGCGCCGGTCACGCCATCGAGGGTCTTGAGCTTGTCTTCGACCTGCTGCTTGATGGTGGCCAGCTGGCTCTGCGCCGGGTAGCTCAGCAGGATGTCGACCGAAACGTCGCCGCCGTCGATCTTGATGTTGCGAGCGGATTTGGTCGAGACGTAATCCTTGTGCGTGTTGGGGTCAACCAACTCTTTCAGTGCGGTTTGCACCTGAAGTTCAGAAACGGCCATGTTTGCTCCAGCGGGTTAATTAGCAATCGGTCATTTTAACGAATTCCGCCGCTTTGGGTGAACGGAAACGCAGAAAGGACGCGGGTTTCCCTGCCATCCACAGGGACATTCGGGACCGCCGGACGGGCATTAACGGGATTCGGCGTAATGCGCCACCAGCACCGCCTCGGGCACCCGCAGGCGGATTGCTGCGACCAGTTCCCCGATCGCCCCCGGCCGCGGGCGCAGCGACACCCACAGCAGGTTCAGCTTCAGGTTGAGGTCGGCAAACACCACGTCCTGATGCAGCGCCAGCACCGCCTGGATGTCGCGCGCAGTGCGCTCGATCTCGGCGTGGGGCCGGCTGCGCAGGCGCGGAATCAGCATCATGAAATCGGTCAGCCGCACCCCTGCGGTGTCGCGGGTGGGGGCCAGTTGCCACAAAGGCAGCCCCGGAACGGCTTTGGCATCAGTCGTCGGCGTGGTTGAGGCATCAATCCGTAACTTCATCACGCCTCCGACGTCCAGCGCTCAGGGCTTCAACTGCAGGTCAAGCACCTCGCCACGGCGGTCGCACAGGCGACGCGCACGTTGCCGCAAAAAACGCACGTCCTTGTGCAGATAGCGCTCGAGCTCCTCCAGCGCAAGGCGGTACACCTCGCGCTTGAAATCGACCACCGCATCCATCGGCACCCAGTACTCGTTCCAGCGCCAGGCATCGAATTCGGGGTGGTCGCTGGCACGCAGCGAGACATCGCAATCGCGCCCGGTCAGGCGCAACAGGAACCAGATCTGCTTCTGGCCGCGATAAAGCCCGCGGCTGTCGCGGCGTGTCCAGTGCGCTGGCACATCGTAACGCAGCCACTCGCGCGTGCGGCCAAGGATGCGCACATGTTCGGGCTGCAAGCCCACTTCTTCTTCCAGTTCCCGGAACATGGCCTGTTCCGGCGTTTCCCCTGCGTTGATGCCGCCCTGGGGGAACTGCCAGGCGTGCTGGTTGACGCGCTTGCCCCAGAAAACCTGATTCTGCGCATTGCACAATACGATGCCTACGTTCGGGCGGTACCCTTCTCGGTCAATCATGGCCGCCACCATTCATAAATACAATTAACTGCATTCTTTCACACCCGCCGGAAATTGCAAACCGGCCGCAGCCGAAAACCCGAGCTTATGCATTGTTTTAATTGGGATTTCAGAGGCCCACGCAGGCGATCCGTGCAGCCTGGCCAGGCGGATTATTTCAGCAGCGGCGCAATTCCCTCCGCCCACTGAAAGTCGCGCGCGAATCCGCGCAGATCGAGGCCCCAGCGTTTGGACAAATCGGCCAGCTGCGGCCGCACCGCCTCGAGCCTGGCCGGCGCGCCCGGCTCGGCGAACGCAAACACGATGACGTTGGTCTTGTTCTGCACCGAAATCCAGCCGATCTCGCCGTCGAACGCCCGCGTCAGGCGCGCGAAATACTCGGCGAACTCGCTGTCTTGCCCCCACAGATTCACCACCAGCACGCCGCCCGGCTTCAATACGCGGCGGCAGGCCGCATAAAAGGTCTGCGTCGCCAGCGCCTCGACCTGGTTGCCGGCGTCAAACCCGTCGAGCAGGATGACGTCGGCGCTAGCTGGGTGCTGGCGCACATACAGGGCGCCGTCGGCCTCCACCACGCTGAGCGTCGCGTCGTCCGGCGGCAGCTCGAAATGGGTGCGCGCGGCCGCAATCACCCGCGGATCGATTTCCACCGCGGTGATGCGCGTCTGCGGCCGCTGCTTGCGGATGAACTTGGCGAGCGAGCCGCCGCCGAGGCCGATCATCAGCACGTCCTGCGGCGTCGGCTTGAACATCAGAAAGCCCATCATCGCCCGGGTGTAGGCGAGTTCCAGGTCCCACGGCCGGCTCACCCGCATCGCGCTCTGGATCGCGCGGCTGCCCAGATGCAGCACGCGCATGCCACGTTCCTCGGTCACTTCCAGCCCGTCATCCGTTGCCCGGCGTTTACCAAATTTCAGGCGCATTACCATTTCACTCCAGAATTGAGCGCGAAAGATTACCCGTCCGCACGCTAAAATGCGCGTTTTCGTCCCGACTGTCCCACCATGCGCGCCACCCAGTTCTTCATTTCCACCACCAAGGAAGCCCCGTCCGAAGCCGAACTCGTCAGCCACAAGCTGATGCTGCGCGCCGGCCTCATCAAGCGCCTGGGGTCGGGGCTGTACACCTGGATGCCGCTGGGCCTGCGCGTGCTGCGCCGGGTCGAGGCCGTGGTGCGCGAGGAAATGAACCGCGCCGGCGCGATCGAGCTGCTGATGCCGGCGGTGCAGCCGGCCGAGCTGTGGGAGGAAACCGGGCGCTGGGCGGTGTTCGGCCCGCAGATGCTGAAAATCAAGGACCGCCACCAGCGCGATTTCTGCTTCGGCCCCACCCACGAGGAGGTCATCACCGACGTGGCGCGCCGCGAAATCAAGAGCTACCGCCAGCTGCCGCTGAATTTCTACCAGATCCAGATGAAGTTCCGCGACGAGATCCGGCCGCGCTTCGGCGTCATGCGCGCGCGCGAATTCCTGATGAAGGACGCCTATTCCTCCCACGCCGGCCGCGCCAGCCTCGCTGAAACCTACCAGACCATGTACGACGCCTACACGCGGATTTTCAGCCGGCTGGGGCTGACTTTCC
>CAMTWC010000071.1:0-28334 GCA_947085345.1 uncultured Gammaproteobacteria bacterium
GCCCCTCAAGCCCCAAAATCTTCGCCGGGATGACCGCCCCCATATGCTGTACCTGCTCGCGTCGTCAGAAAACCGCGTAGATACAGCATTTCAGGGGTGTCGGTCATCCCATTTCTCCGTAGGATTTACCGGAAGAGCCCAGTTTTTCTATCCGGGAATGGCCCGCTGGTTGAAGTATTGCGTGAAGCACTCGCCAGGAATGAGGTGGAAGCCGCCAAAGAGATCGGGGTTAGGCAGCGCAAAGGCATCACACTCTCCAAGGCAAAAGCGTTTATTCAGAACATTCACCATTTCCGGGACGACGCGCTGGCCACAACAACAGCCCCTATAGAACGGGTTGTGGTTTTTGATGAAGCTCAGCGCGCCTGGTCTCAAAAGCAAACTGCGTCATTCATGAAAACCAAAAAAGGCTTGAGTGACTTTAACCAGTCCGAACCCGAGTTCTTGATTCGCTACATGGACCGCCATCCAGATTGGGCGACTGTCATCTGCTTGATTGGTGGTGGGCAGGAAATCAATACTGGAGAAGCTGGACTTCGAGAATGGTTTGAATCCATCAAGCGTTCATTCCCACACTGGCATGTGTACGTATCAACAAAACTAACCGACCAGGAATACACCCCTGATGGGGCACTCTATTTGCCTGGTGAAATCAGCTCAGTAACCGACCATGAAGACTTACATCTCGGCGTATCGATTCGCTCGTTTCGATCAGAGAAACTGGCTGGATTTGTTAAAGCTTTACTGGATCGCGACACGCTACGCGCGCGTGATTTGTACGCTGAAATTCGTGGCGCCTTCCCAATTGCCGTCACGCGTGATTTAACCGTCGCCAAAAAATGGCTCACCGATCATGCACGCGGAAGTGAGCGTTACGGAATCGTGGCCTCTTCGGGTGGCATGCGCTTAAAGCCATTTGGCATCAATGTGAAAACGTCTATTGACCCTAAGAACTGGTTTCTAAACGGGAAGGAAGACATTCGCTCGTCATATTTCCTGGAAGATATCGCCACAGAGTTTGATATTCAGGGTCTGGAAGTCGATTGGACTTGTGTTGCGTGGGACGCCGACCTGCGAAGCCACGGCGATAACTGGGTTCACAAATCCTTTCGCGGAACGGCGTGGCAAGACGTGAACGACAAAGATGCTCGTCTGTATTTGAAAAACGCCTATCGCGTTCTGCTAACCCGAGCACGTCAGGGCATGGTGATATTTGTTCCTGAGGGTGAACCATCAGACAAAACCAGGCGGCCAGAGTATTACGACTCAACGTATGGGTATCTGCGTTCGATTGGTGTGGATTCCATCGACCATTCCGGCACCGACTGATGTCAATCACAGTTAATTCCCTCGACACCGCCACCGCCTTATCCCCCACCCGCTCGGTGGTCGTCGAAGCCTGCGCCGGCAGCGGCAAGACCTGGCTGCTGGTGTCGCGCATGCTGCGCCTCTTGCTGGCGGGGGCGGCGCCGTCAGAACTGCTGGCGATCACCTTCACGCGCAAGGCGGCGCAGGAAATGATCGACCGCCTGCACGAGTGGCTGCGGATGCTGGCGCTGGAGGACGACGCGACGGTGCGTGCGTTCCTGCACGAACGCAAAGTCGCTGACGACGAGATCGATGCGCTGCTGCCGCGCGCGCGCGGGCTGCTGGAGGCGGTGCTGACCGCGCAGCCGGGGCCGACGGTGACGACCTTCCACGGCTGGTTTCTCGATCTGCTGAAACGCGCGCCGCTGGAGGCCGGGCTGCCGTGGGGGGCGCCGCTGCTGGAACGCACCCGGCAGCTGCAGGACGAGGTGCGCGACCGCCTGCTGGCGCAGTGGGCCGGCGCACCCGAATCGCCGGAGGGCGCCGCCCTGCTAGCCTTGCTGGCCGACGTCGGCGAGCACAACCTGCGTTCGCTGCTGAAGCATTTTCTCGATGCCCGCGCGGAGTGGTGGGCGTTTACCGACGGCGCGCCCGATGCGGTGGCCCATGCGCTGGAGCAACTGCGGCCCGGCCTGCATCCAGATCTGGACAGCGATCCGGTGGCGACGTTCTGGGCCGACGAGCTGATGGTGGCGCGGGTGAAGCGGGTGGGCTTTGCGCTGGAAAAGGGCAGCAAGAGCGAGCGGGATCGCGCGCCGGAAATCCTGCGCAGCGCCGACCTCGCGCCCGACCTCGCGCACGCCGCGCTGATGAAGCACCTGATGACGGCGGGCCAGCGGCGCAAGAAGCAGGCGACCAGGGAACTGGAAAAAGCGCTCGGCGCCGGACTCGACGCCTACCTGCGCGACCTCGACACGCTGGAAACCGCGCTCGAAACCATTACCGCAATCCAGACCGACATCCGCATCTGGAATCTCAACCGCCACGGCCTGCTGCTCGGCCATGCGCTGCTGGCGGCCTATCAAGACGCCAAGGCGCAGCAGGGGGTGATCGACTTTGCCGACGCCGAATGGCTGGCCTGCCGCCTGCTCGCCAGCGAGGAACACGCGCCGGCGCTGGCGCTGAAGCTGGACGCGCGTTACCGGCATCTGCTGCTCGATGAATTTCAGGACACCAACCCGCTGCAGTGGCAGGCGCTCTCGACCTGGCTTCTGGAAGCGCGCGGCGCCGACAGCGCGATGACGGTGTTCATGGTGGGCGACCCCAAGCAGGCGATCTACCGTTTCCGCCGCGGCGAGGCGCGGGTATTCGACGCGGCGGCGGATTTCCTGCACACGCATTTCGACGCGCCGCGGTTCAGCACCGACATGACGCGGCGGCTGGCGCCTGCGGTGGTGCAGGGTATCAACCCGGTGTTCGCCGACGTGGCGGGGTTTGCCGAGCACACCCACGCGCCGGCAAACGCAAGCCGCCCGGGCGCGCTGCGCAGCCTGCCGGTGCAGGTGGCAAAGGCCGAAACCGAAGTGATCGGCGGCCTGCTCCACGAGGGGACTCCGATCCACTACGCGGCCTCCGGCCACGTGTGGAATCGTATGCGCAACCCGCTCACCACGCCGCAGCCGGAAGCCGACGATCGCGCCGTGCACGCGGAAGCGCGGCAGTTTGCCCGCGTATTGCGCGACGAGGTGCTTGGCCGCTGGGGGGTGACGGAAGGCGGGACTCAGCGCGCGGCGCGCCCCGGCGACGTCATGGCGCTGGTGCGGAAGCGCACTCACCTGCATCTTTATGAGCGCGAGCTGGAAGCCGCGCGCATCCCCTTCATCACCTCGCGCCGCGGCGGCCTGCTGCATGCGCTGGAGGCGCAGGACGTGATCGCGCTGATCGAAACCCTGCTGCTGCCGCACGCCGACCTGAAGCTGGCGCACGTGCTGAAGAGCCCGGTCTTCGGCTGCAGCGACGACGACCTGCTGCGGGTGTTTGCGCCCGGCGCCGAGCCACGCGGATGGGAACGCCTGCTCGCGCTCGCCGCCGAACCTGACTGCCCCGCGACGCTAACGCGCGCGGCGCAGCTCCTGACCCGCTGGCGCGCCCACTGCGGCACGCTGCCTGTGCACGACCTGCTCGACCGCATCTATTTCGAGGGCGATCTCGAAGCGCGCTACGCCGCCGCCGTGCCCGAGGCGATGCGGCCGCAGGTCGCCGCCAACCTGCGCGCCTTCATGCAGCTGGCGCTGACGCAGGACGCCGGACGCTATCCCACGCTGGCCGGCTTCGTCCGCGAACTGGCCAGCCTCGTCGACGATGCCGACGCTGCGCCCGGCGAGGGCCTGGCGGCCGACGGCGAAAACGCGGTGCGCCTGCTGACCATCCACGGCGCCAAGGGGCTGGAAGCACCGATCGTCTGGCTCCTGGGCGGCAGCGACCACGCGCGCGGAGACAGCTACGCCGTGCTGGCGCCGTGGCCGCCGGACGCGCCGCGGCCGGTGCACTTTTCGCTGTTCGGCAAGCAGGACGACCGGGGGGCGGCACGCGAAAGCTGGTTCCAGGAAGAGGCGGATCTCGCGCAGCGCGAATCCGACAACCTGCTTTATGTGGCGCTGACCCGCGCCGCGCAGGCGCTGATCGTCAGCGGCGACGCCGACAAAAACGCCTGGCTTGCGCGCGTCGATGCGGCCTGGCAAAACCTGGCCCTGCCGGCCGACCTGCCGCCCGCGGCCGCCGAGGCAACCCGAGCCGCCGCCGCGCCGGCCCGCATCGACGCCCCGGCGGTGGGGCAGCGCATCACCCCGCCGGCCGCCAATCCGGCGGCGGCCAGCGGCGAGCTGTTTCACGCCTGCCTGGAGGCCCATGCGCCGCCCGGCACATCGCGCGACCTGCCGGGACTGGCGGCGCGCCTGGGACTGGAGGCCCAGCTCGACGCCACCGAGGCGGCGGCCCGTGCGCTGCTGGCGCGGCCGCATCTGGCGCGCTTTTTCGACCCCGCGCAGTATCAACGCGCCCACAACGAATGGCCGCTGCTGGACGGCAGCGGCCGCCTGCAGCGGCTCGACCGCGTGGTGGAATTCGGCGACGCGGTGTGGCTGATCGACTATAAAACCGGCGACGACAGCCGCGCGCTGTCCGACGCGCAACTGGCCGAGCGCCATCGCGCCCAGCTGGCGGGCTACCGCTCGCTGCTCGCCGAACTCTATGCCGGCAAGCCGGTGCACGCCGCGCTCTTGCTGGCCGACGGCCGGCTGATTCAAATGGAGAATTAAGGTGTCAGACAAACCCTTTGCCGAATCCTGTGTGCAAAACCGCGAGCCGATCATCGCGGTGCTGCGCGACGTTTTCGCCGACCGCCGCCGGGTGCTGGAAATCGGCAGCGGCACCGGCCAGCATGCGGTGTATTTCGCGCCCGAACTGCCGCACCTCGTCTGGCAGACCGCCGACGTGGCGCAGCATCATGCGGGCATCCGGGCCTGGCTCGAGGACGCGGCCCTGCCCAACGTGCTGCCGCCGCTGGCGCTCGACGTCAGCCAGCCCGACTGGCGCAGCGGACGCTACGACGCGGTGTTCTCGGCCAATACCCTGCACATCATGGGCTGGCCCGAGGTGGAAAAATTCTTCGAGGGCGTGGGCGAGGTGCTGGAGGCCGGCGGCGTGCTGGCGGTGTACGGCCCGTTCAACTACAACGGCGCCTTCACTTCGGACAGCAATGCCCGCTTCGACGCCTGGCTGAAGGCGCTCGACCCGGCCTCCGGGGTGCGCGACTTCGAGGCGGTGAACGCGCTGGCGCGCGCGCAGGGCCTGGTCCTGCAACAGGACATCGCCATGCCGGCGAACAACCGCACCCTGGTGTGGCATCGCATCAAATAAGCCCTGCCCGCCCGAAATCCGGCTTTGCCTTGCGATGGGCTTTGCTATAAAAAAAACATTGCGGAGAAAAGGATGTTTCATGCGCATCGCCGAACTGATCCAACGCTGGAGCACGGAGGGCCGTGCCCGCACCGACGTGCGGGCGTATACCGTGCATTTGCCGCTGCGCGATGCTGCACGGGTTGAAGCCCTGCACATGATGTATCCCAGCCGCAGCGATTCCCAACTGATGGCCGACCTGATCCGCGCCGCGCTGGACGAGCTTGAGGTGGCCATGCCCTACATTCCCGGCAACCGCATCATTGCCGAAGACGACTACGGCGACCCGATCTACGAAGACCTCGGCCCGACGCCGCAGTTCTACTCGCTGTCGCACGAAATCCTGCGCAAGCTCACCGCCATGCCCACTGGCAAGTAGCTGTCGAATTAATTTACATTCGGCATGCCCCGCGGCGGCGGCCAGAAACTTAGTCCATTGTATTTGTGGCGGTTTATCTGCCTGGCACAAGGATTGCTCGGGTGTCGGCTCAGTGATCGACAATGGGGGGCGCCATGTACCTGGGGCCGGCTTTTCTGTTTGCTGCATTTGCCAGCCTGTTCTACGTGCCTGGCTTTCTCGACACGCCCCTCGGCACGCTCACCCCGCGCCAGCTCCTTTCGCAGTCGCTGTTCGCCGTCTTCGCGCTGATTTCGCTGGCGGCGCTGGCGCGCTCCATCGAGCGTGACCCGGTGTGGCCGTGGCGGCCCGGATTCCGCCGCGCGATGAACGCGCTGCTGGGACGCACGCTGTAAACCCGGCCCGCCTTTTGGCGGCACCCAGCATAAAATAGCGGCTTTCCAGTTCGCGAAGCCGCCATGCCCGTCAAGCTCACCGCCCCCGATCCCGCCTCCCTGCTGCCGGTTGCCGGCGTGCGCCTCGGCATTGCCTCCGCCGGCATCAAGAAGCCCGGGCGGCGCGACATCACGCTGATCGAGCTCGCGCCCGGCAGCCGCGTGGCCGGCGTGTTCACGCAAAACCGCTTTTGCGCCGCGCCGGTGACGGTCTGCAAACAGCATCTCGGCCAGATTGATCAAAGCGGTGGCGCCATCCGCGCGCTGGTGATCAATACCGGCAATGCCAACGCCGGCACCGGCGAGGAAGGACTCGATCGCGCGCGCAAGACCTGCGAGGCGGTGGCGGGCCTGCTTGGCTGCAAGGCCGAAAACGTGCTGCCGTTTTCCACCGGGGTTATCCTCGAGCCGCTGCCCATCGACAAAATCCTGCCAGCGCTGCCCGCCGCGCAGACGGACCTTGCGCCTACGCACTGGAGCGAAGCCGCACACGCGATCATGACCACCGACATCGTCGCCAAGGGCGCCAGCCGCCAGGCACAGGTCGGCGGCAGGACAGTGACGGTGACCGGCATCGCCAAGGGCTCCGGCATGATCCACCCCAACATGGCGACCATGCTGGGCTACGTGGCCACCGACGCGGCGATCGCGCCGGCGCTGATGCAGCCGCTGGTGAAGGAGGTGGCCGACGTGTCGTTCAACTGCGTCACCGTCGACGGCGACACCTCCACCAACGACAGCTTCATCCTCATCGCCACCGGCCAGGCCGGCAACGCCGAAATCGACGACGCCGCCAGCGCCGACTACGCCGCGCTGAAAGTTGCACTCAGCGAAGTCGCCGTCGCGCTTGCGCAGGCGATGGCACGCGACGGCGAAGGTGCGACCAAATTCATCACCGTGGCGGTCGAAGGTGGCCGCGACCACGCCGAATGCAAGCAGGTCGCCTACGCCATCGCCCGCTCGCCGCTGGTCAAAACCGCGTTTTTCGCCAGCGACCCCAACCTCGGCCGCATCCTCGCGGCGATCGGCTATGCGGGGATACTGGATCTGGATGTGAATGCGCTGAAGGTTTATCTGGGCGACGTGCTCGTCGCCGAGAACGGCGGCCGAGCCGCGAGTTACACCGAGGCGCAGGGCGCGGCGGTCATGCAGGAAGCGGAAATTACCGTGCGCGTGGTGCTGAATCGCGGCAACGTGAGCGCCACGGTGTGGACCTGCGATTTTTCGTACGACTATGTGAAGATCAATGCCGAATACCGCACTTGAAACCCTGTTCGAGCGCCTGCTCGACAGGCTCGATGCGCCCACCGCCACGCCGGACTGGAAAACCGTGCGCGCGGCGCGCTGGTCGGCGCAGGCGGGCGGTTTGAAGCCCATCCTGCATCCGCAGCGGGTGGCCTTGCGCGACCTCTTGGCGATCGACGAGCAGAAGCAGCGGGTGGACGCCAATACGCGCCAGTTCGTCGCCGGCAAGCCCGCCAACAACGTGCTGCTCACCGGCGCGCGCGGCTGCGGCAAGTCCTCGCTGGTGAAGGCGGTGCACGCGAAATACGCTTCGCGCGGCCTGCGGCTGATCGAGGTCGACAAGGCGGGGCTGCCCAGCCTGCCCGACCTGTTCGACCTGCTGGCGGACGCCGGCTACCGCTTCATCGTCTTTATCGACGACCTCAGCTTCGCCGAGCACGAGCCAGGCTACGCCAGCCTGAAGGCCGCGCTCGACGGCTCGCTGGCAGGGCCCTCCGACAACGTGCTGATCTACGCCACCAGCAACCGCCGCCACCTGATGCCGGAATACATGGCCGAGAACCTGGAAACCAAGCACCTAGGCGGCGAAGTGCATCCGGGCGAGGCGACCGAGGAAAAAATCTCGCTGTCCGACCGCTTCGGGCTGTGGGTGCCGTTCCACGGCATGGATCAGGACACCTATCTCGACATTGCGCGCCACTGGGCGGCCAGCCTCGGCGCGCCGCCGGACGACGGCTTCGAGCGCGCCGCGCTGCAGTGGTCGCTCGGCCGCGGCGCACGCAACGGGCGGGTGGCGTGGCAGTTCGCGCGCGACTGGGCGGGGAAACAATGAGCAAGCTCATGCGCGAACTGTGCGTGCCTACCCGCCCCCGGCGCGCCGCGCCCGCCGAGTCCGGCACACAGTCCTTCCGCGACTGGGCGGGAAGGAAATGAACCAAGCTCCCATCACGGAAGTCGTCGCGGCGGTGCTGACCCAGCCCGATGGCCGTGTGCTGCTGGCGCAGCGGCCACCGGGCAAGCCCTATGCAGGCTACTGGGAATTTCCCGGCGGCAAGGTGGAAGCGGACGAATCGCTGGAAGCGGCGCTGGCGCGCGAGCTGCACGAAGAGCTCGGCATCGTGATCAACCGCCCCTGCCGCTGGATCACCCGGGTATTCGACTACCCGCACGCCACGGTGCGGCTGAACTTCTTCCGCGTGTTCGAGTGGCAGGGCGTGCCGCATCCGCACGAGGGACAGGTCTTTTCCTGGCAGCGGCCCGACGCGGTCGAGGTGACGCCGCTCCTGCCGGCCAATTTCCCGATCCTGAAGGCGCTGTCGCTGCCGCCGGTACTGGGCATCTCGCATGGCGAATCGCTTGGCGTCGACACTTTCCTGGCGCGACTGGACGTCGCGCTTGCCAACGGCCTGCGGCTGATCCAGCTGCGCGACAAGACGCTGCCGGAGGACGCACGGCTGGCGCTGGCGCGCGAGACCGTGCGCCGCGCCCATCTGCACGGCGCGCGGGTGCTGGTCAACGGCAGCCTGAAGCTGGCGCGCGCCGCCGGCGCCGACGGCGTGCACCTCGATTCGACCGCTGCCGCCCAACTTGCCGCACGCCCTGCTTGTGACTGGGTCGGCGTGTCGTGCCACGATGCGGCCGAGCTGGCGCACGCCGCCGCGATCGGCGCCGACTTCGCGCTGTTGTCGCCGGTATTGCCCACGCTCACCCACCCGGGTGCGGCCACGCTCGGCTGGGAGACCTTTTCCGAGCTCGCCGCCGCCAGCCCGATTCCGGTGTACGGCCTCGGCGGGCTGGGGCGCGACGACGTGACGCTGGCGCAGTCGCACGGCGCGCACGGCGTGGCGCTGCTGCGCGGAGCGTGGACATGAAGCGGGTGTGGGCGCCGCTCTTGCTGGTGGTCGCGCTGGTGGCGATCGCGGTGGCGGGCTGGTGGCTGAAGCGCCCGGCCGAGGCGGTGGCGGTACGTTGCGCCGACCCGCTGGCCGGCTGTGCCTTCAGCCACCGCGGCGCGACGGCGAACGTGCGTTTTTCAAAGCAGCCAGCGCCGCTGGAGACGTTCGAGCTGAAGGTATCGGCCCCGGGCACCGTCCGCATCAGCGCGGAATTCCAGATGGTCGGCATGGACATGGGCTTCAACCGCTATGACCTGCGACCGGCCGGAAACGGGGCATTCGCCTCGAACGTGACCCTGCCGGTGTGCGTCAGCGGACGGCGCGACTGGGTGTTGACGCTCGACGTCGACGGCTCGCGCTACGCGCTGCCCTTCAGCACCCACTGAGCTGACATTCATGCATTCGTCACAAGACGGGGCATATAATTGAAAGTGAATTACTGGAAAGGTCTACAACATGCCCACTGAACATACCTACAAGCAGTTCGACGCCGAGCTGGAAGCCGTGCGCGCCAGCGTGCTGAGAATGGGTGGTCTGGTCGAGGAACAAATCACCAACGCGGTCGAGGCGCTCGTCACCGGCAACATGGATCTGGCCGAGCGGGTGGACGCCAACGACCACAACGTCAATGCGCTTGAAGTGGCCATCGACGAGGATTGCACCCATATCATCGCGCGCCGCCAGCCGACCGCATCCGACCTGCGCATGGTGATGATGGTGGTGAAGACCATCACCGATCTCGAGCGCATCGGCGACGAGGCCGCCAAGATCGCGCGCATGGCCAAGCTGATTCACCAGGCCGAGCGCATCAGCCTGCCGCGCTTTTCCGAAGTCAAATACATGGCCGACCTGGTGCTCGACATGCTGCGGAAGGCGCTCGACGGCTTTGCCCGCCTGGACGCCACCAAGGCGGTGGAAATCGCCCGCCAGGACCAGTCGGTGGACGAGGAATTCCGCCTCAACCTGCGCCACCTCATCACCTTCATGATGGAAGACCCGCGCACCATTTCGGTCTTCATCGACATCCTGTTCGTCACCAAGGCGATCGAGCGCATGGGCGACCACGCCAAGAACATGTCGGAATACGTGGTCTACATGGTCAAGGGCAAGGATGTGCGCCACACCTCGCTGGAAGAAATCGAGAAGGAAGTGCTGTAATTTTCAACGGCACGAAATGCAAAACGGGCGCCCTGGCGCCCGTTTTGTTTGCAGCCTGCCGTCTTTACTTGGCGGGCGGAACGTAACCTGCTGCGGCATCGACGCTGCCGCCGCCGAAGAAATAGCGCTCCATCTGTTCCATCAGGTAGCTGCGCGCCTGCGGGTCGGCCAGATTGAGGCGGTTTTCGTTGATCAGCATGGTCTGGTGGCGCTGCCAGCCGCTCCAGGCTTCCTTCGACACGTTCTCGAAAATCTTCTTGCCCAGCTCGCCCGGCACCGGCTGGAAGGCCAGGCCTTCGGCTTCGCGCCCGAGCTTCACACAATTCACCATCCGCGTCATTTGCTGCTCCTTCAAATATTCAGTCGTCGGATTCTAACCCAAGCCGTTTCTCGATGCGCCGCGCGAATACGCCCATTTCCTTCGCCGCCTGCTTGTCGCCGCGCGCCTCGGCCACGGCGATGCCCTGCCGGTAGGCCGCCAGCGCGTCGCGCCAAGCCTCGGCCTCAGTCAGCGCGCGGCCCAGCAGTTTCCAGGCGGCGGAATACGTCGGGTCGTGCTCGACCGCGCGGCGCAGGTGGTCGGCGGCCTTGGCCGCATCGCCCTGCTTGAGGTATTCGTTGCCGAGCGAAAAGCGCAGCAGCGCGTTGTCGCGACCGCTGGCGAGCATGGCGAGGAAGTTTTCTAGTCCGGACATTTCATGAATTCACGTGATGCCCTAAAGGATACCGGGCTGGCGCCCATAATCGCGCAGGATCTTGTTTTAGGGGCGCTTTGTGGGAGAGCGGCGTAGTTATTCATACACCCGACCGGGCAAAGTTTTCATACAAAACACAAGCACCCGCAAGGGGGTTCGCCGGATTCGCAAGCGCTAAAACGCAACGACTCCGCTGACCAGCGAAGGCGCGCGAATTCATGAAATGCCCGGACTTGTGCTCAGGCACGCCAGAACGCCCGGGTGAAAACCACCAAAACGGTGAGCAGTTCCAGCCGTCCCAGCAGCATGGCGATGGTGCAGATCCAGGTCTGGAAATCAGTGAGGCTCGCATAGTTTGAAGCGGGGCCCACCTGATTCAGCCCGGGACCGGTGTTGTTGATGGACGCGACCACCGCGGAAAACGCCGTGATGAACTCCAGCCCGCTGGCGGTCATGGCAAGCGTCATGACGATGATGGCGAACACATACAGGAAGGCAAAGGCCAGCACGGCATAGATGACATTGTTGGGCACCACCTGGCCGCCCAGCTTGACCGGCAACCGCGCGGCCGGGTGAATGAGGCGGGTCAGTTCACGCCGCCCCTGCCTGAACAGGAGCTGGGCGCGCACCATTTTCATACCGCCGCCGGTACTGCCCGAGCAGGAGGCAAAGCTGGACAGAAACAGCATCCATAGCGGCACAAAAATCGGCCACTGGTTGTAATCGGTGTTGGCAAACCCTGTCGTCGTGGCAATCGAGACCGTATTGAAAACGGCAAAGCGCAGCGCCTGAAAAAAATCGGGGTAGACCTGCATGGCGGTCAGATAAACCGCGATCATGAGGGCGCTGCCCAAAGTAACAGTCAGAAACCAGCGCACTTCCGGATCAAGTCGATAGGCGGTGGCCGAACGTTGCCGCCACGCCAGAAAATGCGTGGAGAAATTGATCCCGGCCACCAGCATGAACACCACCGTCACGGCTTCGATGGCGGGCGAGTTCCAGTAACCGAAGCTCGCATCATGCGAGGAAAATCCACCCAGTCCCATGGTGGCGAAGGTATGCATGACGGCGTCGAACGGCGTCATCCCGGCCAGCCAGTAGGAGAGGCCGCACGCGATCGAGATGCCAACATAGACCAGATACAGGCCCTTGGCGGTTTCGGTAATGCGCGGCGTAAGCTTGGTGTCTTTCATCGGCCCCGGGGTTTCGGCCTTGTAGATCTGCATCCCGCCCACGCCCAGCAGCGGCAGGATGGCCACCGCCAGCACGATCAGCCCCATGCCGCCCAGCCAGACCAGCAGGCCGCGCCACAGATTGATGGACATGGGCAGCGCGTCCAGACCGGACAGAATCGTCGACCCCGTCGTAGTGATACCCGACACCGTTTCGAAGTAGGCATCGGTAAATGAGAGATCCGGCATGTAGAACAGGAGCGGCAAGGTGGCAAAGGCCGGCAGGCTGGTCCATACCAGCAGCACCAGCAGGAATCCGTCGCGGGTTTGCAGTTCGCGCTGTGATTTCCGGGTGAAAAGCCAGATGAGGGCACCCGCAACAAACGTGATGACGATGGCTTCGTCATAGGCACGCTGCGCTCCATCGTCGAGCATCCAGGAGAGGGTCAGCGGCAGCAGAAAAGTGACCGAGAACAGCATGATCACCTTGGACAACACATTCAGAACGGGGGCAATGCGGGACATCAGAAGAAACCGAAACCGACCTGGAGCAGTTTTTCCACCTTGGGAATGATGCGCTTGTTGAGCGCGAACAGGATGAGGTGATCCTCCGCCTCGATCAGCGTGTCATGGTGGGCGATGATGACGTCGTTGTTGCGGATGACCGCAGCGATCGCCGCCCCTTCGGGCAGGTCGATCTCCTCGATGCGCCGGCCCACGACCCGGGAGGTCTTGGCGTCGCCATGCACCACCACTTCCAGGACTTCGGCCGCGCCGCGCCGCAGCGAATGCACCGCCACCATGTCGCCGCGACGGATTTTGGACAGCAACGGTCCGACCGTGGCCTGTGCCGGCGAGATGGCGATGTCGATTTCGCCGCCCTGCACCAGATCGACATAGGCCGAGCGGTTGATCAGTGCAATCACGCGGTGTGCGCCCATGCGCTTGGCCAGCAGCGCAGACATGATGTTGTCTTCGTCATCGTTGGTGAGCGCGCAGAACACGTCCATGGCGGCGATGTTTTCCTGATCCAGCAGCTCCTCGTCGGTCGCGTCGCCCTGCAATACCAGCGTGTGGTGAAGCTGTTCGGCCAGCAGGCTGCTGACGGCCTTGTTGTGGTCGATGACTTTCACGTCGTATTCGCGTTCGATCCGCGCCGCCAGTCGCCGCCCGATATTGCCGCCGCCGGCGATCATGACTTTCTTCACCGGGCGCTCCATGCGGCGCAGCTCGCGCATCACCGAGGGAATATCCTGTTTCCTCGCCAGGAAGAACACTTCGTCGCCCGGCTCTATCACGGTAATCCCCTTGGGCACGATGCCGCGGTCGCGTCGGTAGATCGCCGCCACCCGGGCGTCGACATCCGGCATGTGGCGCTTGATGTCCTGCAGCTCGTGGCCGACCAGCGGGCCGCCGTGGTAGGCGCGCACCGCCACCAGTCGCACCTTGCCTTCGGCGAAATCAAGCACCTGCAGGGCCTCGGGATGCTCGATCAGACGACGCAGGGTGTCGGTGACTTCCTGTTCCGGGCTGATGACGTCATTGACGCCGAAATGCTCAGCCAGAAAACCGGCCTCCTGCCCCAGAAAATCATGGGAACGGATACGCGCGATGCGGGTGGGAATATTGAACAGGGTGGCCGCGAGACGGCACGCCACCAGATTGGTCTCGTCGCTCTGGGTGACCGCGACCAGCATATCGGCATCTTCGGCGCCGGCCTGCTTCAGCACCGAGGGATGGGCGGCGTGGCCGCGCACGGTGCGCAGGTCGAAGCGATCCTGCAACAGGGCCAGGCGGGTGGCGTCTAGGTCAATGACGGTGATGTCGTTGTTTTCGGCCACCAGGCTGGCGGCAAGGTTGGAGCCGACCTGGCCGGCGCCGAGGATGATGATTTTCATAATGAGGTGAGGGGTAAGGGGTGAGGGGTAAGGCGGAAAACCGAAGCCTTGCCTCTTGCCGGGGGCAGCTCACTCCTCACGCCTGACGCCTCACCCATGTCACAGGTCTTCGTCGAGACGTCGCCCATGCCGGATATTCAGTTGCTTGAGCTTGCGGTAGAGGTGGGTGCGTTCAAGCCCCGACTTGTCGGCGACCCGCGTCATGCTGCCGCCTTCCTTCTGGATCAGATGTTCGAAATACATGCGTTCGAAGGCGTCGCGCGCCTCGCGCAGCGGGATGTCGAGCGGGATGCCATGCGCCACGGCGGGGGCGGCCTGCTTCATCGGGGCAAGCACGCGGTTGACGTCGGCGGCGTCGATTTCGCCCGACAGCGCGGTGACCGCCAGCGTGCGCACCACGTTGTTGAGTTGCGGCAGGTTGCCCGGCCAGTCGAAATTGCGCAACTGGTTCAAGGCCGGCGTGGTCAGCCGCCGCACCGGGCAGACGCCCGTCTCGATCAGCTGCGCCAGCATGAAATTGGCGATCTCGGGCACGTCTTCGCGATGCTCGCGCAAGGGCGGCACCTGAATCGCCAGGCTGGACAGGCGGTAGAACAGGCGGCTGTCGAATTCGCCCGCGGCCACCATGGCGTCGAGACTGCGGTTGGCCGCGCACACCAGGCGCGCGCCGCTGCCTTCGATGCGGTCGAGCAGCAGCCCCAGGCCCTTCTGCTCCAGACGCCCGAGCTCGCAGGCATCGGGCAGATAAAGGGTGCCGTTGCCGAGCGCTTCGACAAAGCTCAGCGGATCGGACACCAGGCGCGCGCGATCCTTGATCTCGACCCAGGGGCTGGCGGCCTGGTGCAGGAAATGCGCGCAGACCTCGAAGCCGCTGCCGGGTTCGCCAAGCAGCATCACCGGCGCAGTGTTGCCGGCGATCTGGGTGAGGCGTTTTTTCAGTTCGAGGATCAGTGGACTGCGCCCGAGCGCCGACAAGTCCATGCTCGGGCTGCGCCGCTGCAGGGCCACGCCGCGCTTGATCGCCTTGCCGACGGTGTCGATCAGCTTCGCCAGCGAGACGGGTTTTTCCAGGAAGTCGGCGGCGCCGAGCTTGGTGGCCTCGACCGCGGTATCGATGGTGCCGTGACCGGACATCATCACCACCGGCATGGTGAGCTGGCCGCCGCCCGCCCACTCCTTCAGCAGCGTCACCCCATCGGTGTCGGGCATCCAGATGTCGAGCAGGACCAGGTCCGGCCGCTGCTGGATGCGGAAGGCGCGCGCCGCCTCGGCGTTTTCCGCCAGGTGCACGTCGTACCCCTCATCGGTGAGAATCTCCGACAACAATTCACGAATGCCCACTTCGTCATCGACGACGAGAATATGCCCGCTCACACCTGCCCCCCGGATGCCGCAAAAACAGGCAGTGCAATGCGGATGGCGGCACCGCCCGATTTGAGATTTTCGATCTGGATTTTGCCGTGATGCTCTTCCACGATTTTCTTGACGATGGCCAAACCCAGACCCGTTCCCTTGGCCTTGGTGGTTGCGTAGGGCTCGAACAGCCGCGTCATCAGGTGCTCCGGTAATCCGGCTCCATTGTCCATTACGGTCAAACAAACTGCATTGTTGTTGAGGCGCGTGCTGACCTCGACGCTCGGTGCGGGATGACCGGTCAGTGCATCCTGCGCATTTTGCAACAGATTATGTATCACCTGACGCAATAATGTGGAGTCTCCTGCAATGCGCGGCAGATCGGCATCGAGATTCAGCCGGAGTCCGAGCGCTTTGGCGTCGTACAGCGCCAGCACTTCGACCACCAGCGCGTTGAGGTCGAGCGCTTCGAGCCTGGCGCGCGGCATCCGCGCATAGCCGGCAAACGCATCGACCATGCTTTTCATGGCAGCGACCTGATTGACGATGGTTTGCGTGGCGCGCACCAGAAACTCGGCATCCACCGCTTCCAGCCGACCGTCCAGCTTCTTCGCGATGCGCTCGGCCGACAGCTGGATCGGGGTAAGCGGGTTCTTGATCTCGTGCGCCAGCCGGCGCGCCACCTCGCTCCACGCGGCGTTGCGTTCGGCGTCGATCAGCTTGGTGACGTCGTCGAACACCAGCACATAGCCGCGCTCGACGCCGGGCGGCAGGCGCGTGCCGCGCAGCAGCAGCGTCTGGCTGCCGCCGTGGCCCGCATAGTCGATCTGCTCCTGCCATTCGCCCTCGTGCTCGGCAAAGCGCGCCGCCACGGTCGCCCCGAATGCATGCAAGGCGTCGCCCGGCTGACCCAGACCGGTGAGCGGCCGGGCGTCCAGCATCGAGGCTTCCACCCCCAGAATCTGGGCTGCCGCGCTGTTCATGGTGCGCACCCGCAGCGCATCGTCCAGCACCACCACGCCGGACGACAGGTTGGCCAGGACGCGTTCGAGGAAGGCCTTGGCCTGCTCGGTTTCCTGATGGTTCTGCGCCACCTGTTCGCGCGCTTCCGACAGCTGGCGGGTCATGCGGTTGAACGACTGGATCAGCACGCCCAGTTCGTCGCGGCTCTTCAGCATCGGCATCTGGGAAAAGTCGCCCTTGGCCACCGCGCGGGTGCCGCGTGCCAGGGTGCGCAGGGGCGCGCCCAGCCGCTCCGACAGCAGGTAGGCGATGACCAGGGTCATCAGCAGGGCCAACATCAGGGTCAGGGTGAGCGCGAGGCCGTAGATGCGCTTCAAGCCCAGCCGCGACACCGCGATCTGCTGGTAATCCTGGTATGCCAGCTGCACCGCCTGCGCGTCGCGCGCGAGGCTGGCGGGCACCGGCTGCACCAGTTGCAGCACGCGCGTTTCGCTGGTCAGCGCACTGGTATAGACCGGCACGATGACGCGCATGATGAGCCCGCGCTCGGGCACTTCCTCGATGCGGCTGTAGGGCTGCTGCTGCCGCACCTGCCACAGCACGCTGCGCTCGGGCAGCACCGGCAGCAGGGTGCCGCGCTCGCCGCTGACGTGGGCGATCACGCCGCCTCGCTCGTCGAACAGGGTCAGTTCCTGCACCGCGCTTTGCTCGCGCAGGGTGGAGAGGCTGGTGATGATCGAGCCCATGCCTTCGTCCGACAGCGTCAGTGCCATGCGCTGGGCTTTTTTGTCGAGCTCGCGCAGCAGGTCGTCGAGCGCCGCCTGGCCGAGGTTGACGCCGGAGGCCAGCGCGTTGTCGACCCGCACGTCGAACCAGGTTTCGATCGAGCGGTTGAGAAAGAACACCGAGGCGCCATACACCACCAGGCCGGGCAGCATGGCGACGACGCCGAACATCAGCAGCAGCTTGAGCGTGAGCTTGGCGCCGAACACGCCGCGGCGGATGCGTTTTTGCAGCCACCACAGGCGCCAGCCCAGCAGCACCAGCAAGGCCGCACCGAGCATGCCGCCGCCGACGAACAGGGTGGGCAGGGTGTCGGAGAAGGCACTGCTGTCGCTGCTGGAATAGAACAGCAGCGACAGCAGCACGGTGCCCAGGATGAGGGCGGCGGCGATCAGACTGCGCATCAGGGCAAGGGCGGCGAGGGCGCAGGCACGGCAGGCGCGTCAAACGACCAGCCGTACCAGGGGGTGACCAGTTCCCACTTGTCGCTGGTGACGGCGCCAATGGACAGCGGCTTGGGCAATTGTGCGGTGTCGAGACGCAGGCGCAGGCGGGCGTCGTAGCGCTGCCCGGTTTTAAGCATGCCGCGGTCCAGCACCTGCCAGCTGTCCACCCGCCCCAGCAGGGCCAGTGCCTCGTCCAGGGTGGCGGCGGTCTTCGTGATGTAGCCGGTTTCGACGACGTAGCGGCGCAGCAGCAGGTGGTAATAAATCCGCATCCTGCGCACCGGCCCGGCGATGTCTTCGTCGAACCACCAGTTGCGCGGGCGGGTCAGTTCGAGTTCCAGCAGAAAGTACAGGTTGATGCCCTTGCTGAGTGCGTCTTCCAGCGTGCGGTTGAGGACGATATCGATCTCCGCATCCAGCACGTAGCCTTGCGGCACGGCCTGGATGACAGCCTGTTTGACCATGCTTTTGTCGTTGGCCAGCGCGCTGCCGGCAACCGCCAGCCAGCAGCCCAGCAACAGCCCGGCCAGCCAGCGCAACGCCGGGTCAGGTCTTGCGCAGCAGGGCGTAATAAAAACCGTCATGTTCGGCATCGGGCAGCAGGGGCCCGTCGGACAAAAGTTCAGGAAGCGGACAGCGTTCGGCGTCCCCGGTATGGCGCGCCAGGAACGCCTGCACTTGCCCTTCGTTTTCTTCATGGAATATCGAGCAGGTGGCGTAAAGCAATGTACCACCCGGGGCCAGCAGTCGCCAGAGCGCCTCCAGCATAACGGCCTGCTGGGCGGCAAATTGAGCGATGTCTTCGGGACGCCGCAGCCACTTGATGTCGGGATTGCGGCGCACCACGCCGGAGGCGCTGCACGGCACGTCGGCGAGGATGCGGTCGAAGGGCCGGCCGTCCCACCAGGCATCGGGCTGCGCGGCGTCGCCTTCAACCAAGGTGGCTTTCAGCTGCAGCCGGTCGAGATTTTCCTGCACCCGCGCCAACCGCGACGCATCAACGTCGAGCGCAACAAGATCCACATCGCTGCGCTCCAGAATGTGGCCGGTCTTGCCGCCGGGCGCCGCGCAGGCATCGAGTACCCGCAAGGGGTACGCCGCCAGACACTCGCCCTGCGGGCGGTCTTGGCGCAGCTCCCGCTCGCCCGGCTGCGCATCGAGCAGGCGCGCCGCCCACTGCGCGCCGGCGTCCTGCACCGACACGTCGCCCGCATCGAAGCCGGGCAGGCTGTGCACCGGCACCGCGCGGTCGAGGGTGACCGCGTCCGGGCCGGTTTGATAGGCGGGCAACCCGGCCTCGTCGAGTCGCTGCAGATAGCCCGCGACGTCGCCGCGACGGCAATTGACGCGCAGGGTGAAAGGCGGGTGCAGCAGGCTGGCTTCGAGGATGGCCTGCCAATGCGCCGGATGCTCACTTTGCAGTTTGGCGATCCACCAGTCGGGATGCGACCAGCGTGCGGAGGGCTGCGCGTCGGCGATTTTTTCCAGTTCGGCCCGACGGCGCTGAAAGTTGCGCAGCACCGCATTGGCCAGGCCGCGCCGCCAACCCTCGCCCGCCGCGCTGACGGCGTTGTGCACCACGGCGTGCGCGGGCGCGCGGGTGTAGGCCAGCTGGTAGAGCGCCACGCGCAGCAGCCAGCCGAGTTCGGGATCGGTCAGCGGGCGTTCCAGCAGCGCCGCCAGCCAGGCATCCAGGCGCCCCAGCTGGCGAAGGCTGCCGTACACGATGTCCTGCAGGGCGCCGCGCTCGCCCGGGGTTTGCAATTGCTGCAGGCGCCGTGGCAACACCTGGTGCAGCGCCGCACCGGCGAGCACGTCTTCGAGCGCGCCGGCCGCCAGTTTTTGCAGATTACGCATGGTGGGACAGGCCCCGCTTGGTCGGTTGATTCATGGGATTTCAGCCACTGCGATGAGCGGCGGATGATAGCAGGGCGCGCGTTGCGTGATCCGGGCTCAATGGCCGAAACGGCTGCCGGGCGATCGCGGCCGGCCGGCGAGAAACGCCGCAGCGGACATCCGTTTGCTTCCCGCAGGCTGCACCTCGCGCAAGGCCAGCGCGCCGCTGCCACAGGCGACGACCAGTTGATCCGCGTCGGCGCGCAGTACCTCCCCTGCTGTCCCGGCACCCGAACAGGTTTGCGCCGACCAGATTTTCAGCGGCGCGCCGTCCAGCAGCGTCCACGCGCCGGGCACCGGATTGTAGGCGCGCACCGCGCGCGCCAGCACGTCGGCGGGCTGGCGCCAGTCCAGCTGCGCTTCGTCCTTGCTGAGCTTGGCGGCATAGGTGGCTTGGCGGTCGTCCTGCGCCTGCGGCACCAGCGTGGCGTAATTCGCCAGCGCCGCGACAATGGCGCGGGCGCCTGCCGCCGCCAGGGTGTCGTGCAGGCTGGCGGCGGTATCGGTTTCAAGGATCGGTACCGGGGTTTTCGTCAGTATCGCCCCGGTGTCGAGGCCGGCGTCCATCTGCATGATGGTGATGCCGGTCTCAAGATCGCCCGCCAGGATAGCGCGCTGGATCGGTGCGGCACCCCGCCAGCGCGGCAGCAGCGAGGCGTGGATGTTGAGGCAGCCAAAGCGCGGCAGGTCCAGCACCGCTTGCGGCAGGATCAGCCCGTAGGCTGCGACCACCATGACATCGGCATCTGCCGCGCGCAGTTCGGCCTGGGCCTCGGGTATTTTCAGGCTGGCGGGCTGGTACAGCGGCAGCCCGCGCGCCAGCGCCGCCTGCTTGACCGCGCTGGGGGCGAGCTTCATGCCGCGCCCGGCCGGGCGGTCAGGCCGGGTCAGCACCAGGGCGATGTCATGCCCGGCATCCGCCAGGGCATCGAGGGCGGCCGCCGCAAACGGCGGGGTGCCGGCAAAAATGATGCGCACGGGCCGGCTCAGAGCGACGCGCGCACGGGCGCGGCGTCGGGCCGGTGTTCGCGCGCCTGCTTCAACAGCTTGGCCTTGATGCGGTTGCGTTTGAGGTTGGACAGATAGTCGACGAAGACCTTGCCCATCAAATGATCCATTTCGTGCTGGATGCACACCGCCAGCAGGCCGTCGGCGTCCAGCTCGAAGGGCTTGCCGTCGCGGTCGAGCGCCCGCACGGTGACGCGCTCGGCGCGCTGGACTCGGTCGAACACGCCGGGTACCGACAGGCAGCCCTCCTCGCTTTCCTCTCGGCCCGACTGGGCGACGATTTCGGGATTGATGAACACCCGCAGCGCGTCGTGGGTTTCGGAAATGTCGATGACGACGACGCGCTCGTGGACGTTGACCTGGGTGGCCGCCAGCCCGATGCCGGGGGCGGCGTACATGGTCTCGGCCATGTCGTCGACCAGCTTGCGGATGCGCGCGTCCACCGTGGCAACCGGCTTGGCGACGGTATGCAGGCGCGCATCGGGGTAATGCAAAATTTCGAGTCTGGCCATAAAAAGTTTTACGAATGAAGGAACTGGGCGCACACTTTGATGCAAAATATGCATCGGCATGCGCATCACCCTAAATATCAGGCGACGGATAGCCGTAAGCTAAGCGCACAGTATATTTTCAATGCGGAATTAGACAAGGTCTAAATGGAGGATTCCCCCGTGCGTCATCTCGCTGTTACTCTTGCCCTGCTGCTGGCCGCGCCCGCGCTGGCCGACACCCTTAAGCTGCAGGACAACGCACCCGGCACCTATGTCGTGGTCAAGGGCGACACCCTGTGGGACATCTCCGGCCGTTTCCTCAAGGACCCCTGGCGCTGGCCGCAGATCTGGAACCTGAACCGGGACCAGGTCAAGAATCCGCACCGGATCTACCCCGGCGATCTCATCATGCTCGACCGCAGCGGCAAGGAGCCCCGGCTGTCGCTGGTCAAAGGCGACCAGGGCAGCATGCAGACCGTCAAACTGTCGCCCGGCGTCCGCGCGACCGACATCGGCGGCGAGGCCATTCCGGCCATCCCCTCCCGCGTGATCCATCCCTTCCTGTCGCAGCCGCGCGTCGTCCCGCTGGGCGCGCTGGACAACGCACCCTACATTCTGGGCAGCAACGCCGAGCGGGTGGTACTGGGCGCAGGGGACGACGCCTTCGCCACCGGCGGCAAGGCCGGCGTCGTCAACTGGAGCGTGCTGCGTCCCGGCAAGCCATTGAAAGACCCGGAAACCGGCGAGGTGCTGGGCTACGAAGTCGAGTATCTAGGCGATGCGCGCACCCTGGCGGAAGGCGCGCCGCAAAAAATCCGCATCACGAAGTCGGTGCTGGAAATCCTGCCCCGGGACAAGCTGGTGGAAGCGAGCAACAGTTCCGCCTTTGAATACGTTCCCCACGCACCGGAGGGCCAGGTAAGCGGCCGCATCATTTCTGCCTACGGCGGGCTGTCGGACAGCGGCCGCAGCCAGACCGTGGTCATCAACCGCGGCAGCCGCGACGGCCTGGAACCCGGCCACGTGCTGGCCGTGTTCCGCGAAGGTCAGGCGGTGACGCTTACCCGCGATGAAAAGGACCGCATGACTTGGGTCAATGAAAAATCCGCGGGCATTCCCGACGGCGGGGCCTGGTTATATAACGACGTGCGCTGCCTGAAGGAAAATACCAGGGTGACCTACGATCAGACCGCGGATGTGCGCAACACCTTCCGCAGCACCTGTCTCGGCAACCGCAGCGAAAATGCCGTCAGCCTGCCCGACACCCGCAGCGGCCTGGTGATGGTGTACCGCGTGTTTGACCGTGTGTCGTATGCGCTCATCATGGACTCCGACGGACCGGTCTACCTGCTCGACAGGGTGACAACCCCCTGAGCATGCCCGCGCCAGAAAGACGCTTCGAGCGTGCCTGATCCCTGGCTGCACCTGGCCCTCGCCCCGGGGGTCGGCAACACCAGCCTGATTCGCCTGTTGACGGCCTTCGGTTCCCCGGAGGCCGTTTTGGCATCCGGCCGCAGCGCACTCGCGGCGCATCTTTCCAAGGCCCAGTGCGACGCACTGCTGGCCGAACCCGACCCCGCGCAGCTCGAAGCCGCGCACGCCTGGCTCGCCCAGCCCGGCAACAGCCTGATGACGCTGGCGGACGAGGACTACCCGAAAGCCCTGCTGGAGATCGCCGACCCCCCTGCCATCCTGTATTGCAAGGGACGGCGCAGCCTGCTGAACCAGCCCGGCCTCGGCATCGTCGGCAGCCGCAATGCCACTCCGCAGGGCGTGCGCGACGCCGAGGCGTTTGCCCAAGCACTGTCCGAGGCCGGACTCGCCATCGTCAGCGGTCTGGCACTCGGCATCGACGCAGCGGCGCATCGCGGCGGGCTGGCGGGCGCCGGCTCGAGCGTCGCCATCATCGGCACCGGGCTCGACCGAATCTACCCGGCGCGCAACAAGGCGCTGGCGCACCAGTTGGCCGAAAACGGCCTGATCGTGTCGGAATTCGCGCTTGGCACCCCGCCGCTGCCGGGCCACTTTCCGCGCCGCAACCGGCTGATCAGCGGCCTCTCCCGTGGGGTGCTGGTGGTGGAAGCCGCGCCCAACAGCGGCTCGCTCATCACGGCGCGGGTGGCGACCGAACAGGGACGCGAGGTGTTCGCCATTCCCGGCTCCATCCATTCGCCGCTGGCGCGCGGCTGCCATGCGCTGATCAAGCAGGGGGCCAAGCTGGTCGAGTCCGCCGCCGACATTCTCGACGAGCTGGCCTGGCAGCAGCGGCTGGCCCCGCCTGTCCTGCCGGAAACCCGGCCCGACCCGGTGCTGGACGCGCTGGACGGCGCGCCGGCCAGCCTCGACGCACTTGCCCAAAGAACCGGGTTGACGCTGGAAGCGCTTTCGGCGAAGCTGTTGACGCTTGAACTGGACGGGCGAATCGCATCCTTGCCCGGCGGGCGCTACCAAAAAATCCACTGACCCTATGCTCGACATCCTGGTTTACCTCTACGAAAGCTTCCGCATGGCAGAGCTGGCGCCTGACCGCGACGCGCTGGAAAAACGCCTGTTTGCCGCCGGCTTCGAAGAAGCCGACATCAACGCCGCGCTCGACTGGTACGCCAACCTCTCCGGCAGCGCCACCCACGAACGGCTGGCGCAGGCCTATGACCGTCATTACGCGCCCGAAGAGCTCGAACGCCTGAACGATGCCTGCCGCAGCGAGCTGACCTATCTGGTCAGCGCGCACGTGCTCGACCCCGAATCGCGCGAATGGGTGATTTCCGGGCTGATGGCGCTCGGCGGCGAGGACATCGAGCCGGAGCACGTGCGCTGGATGACGCTGATCGTGCTGTGGAGCCGCGGGCTGATCGAGCATTTCACCCACCTTGAAGACATGCTGCTGAACCACGAGCCGGGACGTCTACATTAAAAAAACCACCATGTCCAAACTCGTCATCGTCGAATCGCCGTCCAAGTCCAAATCGCTGAAAAAGTACCTCGGCGCCGACTACGACATCCTCGCCAGCTACGGCCACGTGCGCGACCTGGAGCCGAAAACCGGTGCGGTCGATACTGAAAATTTCAGCATGAAATACCAGGTCATCGAGCGCAACGCCAAGCACGTCGAGGCCATCGTCAAGGCCGCCAGGAAGGCCGACGAAGTGCTGCTGGCAACCGACCCGGATAGGGAAGGGGAGGCGATTTCCTGGCACATCAGCGAAATCCTCAAGGAACGCAAGGTCAAAACGCCGATGAAGCGCGTGGCCTTCTACGAGATCACCGAATCGGCCATCCAGGACGCGGTGCGCAACCCGCGCGAAATCGCAACCGATCTGGTCGACGCGCAGCAGGCGCGGCGCGCGCTGGACTATCTGGTCGGCTTCAACCTGTCGCCGCTGCTGTGGAAAAAGATCAGTCCTGGTTTGAGCGCAGGCCGCGTGCAGTCGCCAGCCCTCAGGATGATCGTCGAGCGCGAGGAGGAGATCGAAGCCTTCGTGCCGCGCGAGTACTGGACGCTTCATCTCGACACGCACAAGGGCACGCAGGCGTTCGTCGCCAAGCTCACCCACTTCAGGGGCGAGAAGCTCGAGCAGTTCACGGTCGAGCACGAGGCGCGCAGCAAGGAATGGCTGGCGATGCTGGAGGGCAAGGATGCGCGCGTGATGCGCATCGAAAAGAAGCGCCGCGCCCGCCACCCCGGCGCGCCGTTCACCACCTCGACCCTGCAGCAGGCCGGCGTGCGCCAGCTCGGCATGACCACCGACCGCGTGATGCGCACCGCGCAGCAGCTGTACGAAGGCATCGATCTCGGCGAAGGCCCGGTCGGCCTCATCACCTACATGCGGACCGACTCGGTCAACCTGGCGCAGGAAGCGATCACCGATATCCGCAAGTATGTGGGCGCTAACTTCGACAAGGATTTCCTGCCGCCTGCCGCGATTGCCTACAAGGCCAAGACCAAGAACGCGCAGGAAGCGCACGAGGCGGTGCGCCCGACCTCGGTGATCCGCACGCCCGAGGCGGTGAAACCGTTTCTGACGCACGACCAGGCACGGCTCTACGAGCTGATCTGGAAGCGCACCGTCGCCTGCCAGATGACGCCGGCGCAGTTCGACACGGTCGCCGCCGACATCACGGTAGGCGAGGGCACCTTTCGCGCCACCGGGCAGACCCTCGCGTTCGCCGGCTTTCTGGCGGTGTACCAGGACGACGAAGAGGAAGAGGGCGAATCCAAGCTGCCCGCGCTCGTCGAAGACGAAACCCTGCCGGTCGACCGGCTCTACGGCGAACAGCACTTCACCCAGCCGCCTCCGCGCTACACCGAAGCGAGCCTGGTGAAGGCGCTGGAGGAATACGGCATCGGCCGGCCTTCCACCTACGCCAGCATCATTTCCACCCTGCAGGACCGCGAGTACGTGGTGCTGGAAAAGAAACGCTTCCAGCCGACCGACGTCGGCCGCCTCGTCAACTGCTTCCTCACCCGCCATTTCGGCCACTACGTCGACTACGACTTCACCGCCCAGCTGGAGGACAAGCTTGACGATGTGTCGAACGGCAAGCGGGTTTGGACGCGTCTCCTAGGCGAGTTCTGGAAGGAATTCGACGGCAACCTCAAGGCCAAGCAGGGCGTCGAGCGCGGCTGCCCGATACTGGAGGACTGCCCCAAGTGCGGCAAGCCGCTGTTCATGCAGGCGAGCAAGCGCGGGCTCTTCATCGGCTGTTCCGGCTATCCGGAATGCGATTACACGCGGCCGCTGCATGCCGCCACCGCCGAGGGCGACAACATCCTCGGCAAGGACCCGGCCACCGGCCTCGACGTCAAGCTGCTGTCCGGCCGCTTCGGCCCCTACGTGCAGATCGGCGAGATGCCGGAAGACAAGAAGGCGCCGAAACCGCGCCGCGCCTCGTGGCCGAAGGAGATCCCGCTGGAAAGCGCGACGCTCGAGCTGGCGCTGAAATTCCTCTCGCTGCCGCGCGAGGTTGGGCATCATCCGACCACCGGCCTGCCGATCGTCGCCAACAACGGGCGCTTCGGGCCGTATCTCCTGCACGACGGCAAGTTCAAGTCGATCCCCAAGACCGACAGCGTGTACGAAATTGATCTGCCGCGCGCACTTGAAGTGCTGGCGATGGAACGCGCACCGCGCGGCGCCGACTCGGCCGCCTCGGTGCTGAAGAACCTTGGACCGCACCCGGAGGACGGCAAGGACATCACGGTGCGCAGCGGCCGCTACGGCCCGTATGTGAAGCATGGCAGCACCAACGCCACCCTGCCGAAAGACATCACGCCGGAAGAGATCACGCTGGATGAAGCGCTGGGGCTGATCGCCGCTCGCGTCGCCAAGGGCCCGGCCAAGAAACCGGTGAGAAAAGCCGCGGCCAAGCCGGCCGCAGCGAAGAAGGCCAATGCTGCCGACGCGACCGAAACGAAGAAACCCGCCACGAAAAAAGCGGCGACCAAGAAAGTCCCCGCCAAGACCAAAGCGACCAAGAAACCCGCCGCATGAGCGCGTCCCCCAGCCTGCTCATGGTCAATGCCTTCATCGGCACGGCCGGCTACAAAAAGCTGTATCAGGAACTCGGCTTCGCGGTCGTCACCGAATGGTCGGAGCGCAAGGCCATCGGCCTGGTGCGCAAGACCCCGCCGGCGGTCATCGTCGCCGACTTCTACCACCAGACGGACTTCCGCGACCGCCTGTCCAACCTGGAATCCCTGCTGGCCACCGCGCAAAGCGCGCCCGGCACCCGTATCCTGGTGTTCTACGAGCCGGCCCATCAGGCGGCGCTGGACAAGGTCCGCCAGCGTTTGCGCATCGACGTCGCACTGGCGCTGCCCGTCGATGACGCCGTTTTGCGCGCCACGCTGACACCCTGGCTTGAAGGTTGCAATCCCCGATAAGGCCGGTCGGCCGGCTTGGCCGGCCGGCGGCGTTTGATCAATCACGATTGGCGGCAAACATGCTGCGTTCCCTGATTCCCCTGATGCTGCTGGCATCCCTGGCCCATGCGGCCCCGCTCACCCTGGGCGTCGTGCTGGGCGAGGACGAACCCGTCACGGACCCGGCCACCACGCAGCGCTACCGCGCGTTCGCCTGCAGTATTACGTGCGCGGCTTCTCCGCCATCAAGCAGGCCAAGGCCGGCACCCTGGACATGGTGTACGGCCCCGCGCAGGTGATCGCCAACATCGGCAAGTTCAAATTCGAGTTCATCGTCAAATCCGATGAAACGACTGCGGTGGCTTTCGTCGCCGGCCCCAACTATGCGGGCACGCTCGGCACCAAATCCGGCGCCAAGCTCGGGGTGCCCGATTACGAATCCCTGATGGGCGGCATGGCGCGCAGCGAGATCAACAGCCGCGGACTGGCCAAGGCCGACTTTGCCGAAATCAAGTTCCACCGCATGGCCGAAGCCCCCTTGTTCGGCCTGAAAATCGGCCGCTACGACCTCGCCGCCGCCTCCGCCGAAGAAGCCAAGGCCTGGACCGCCGCCAACGGCGGGCGCATCGTTTTCACCAGCGCCGCGGTGCCCTTGCGCGCGCTCAGCGTGCAGACCGGCCGCGTGCCGGCCCCGGCGCAGCAGCGGCTGGCGGCTTCGCTGCAACGAGGCAACGGCCTCAAGGTCGCGCTGAACGCGGCCAGCAAGGCGGATTTCAAGAGCGTCGCCTCCATGCTGAACACCACCCCCACCAGCCTGACGGGCGCCAAGGTCATTTCCGCGGACGAAGCCAAGGCGCTGATCGCCCAGGGCCTGCCCGTGTATGACGTGCGGGTGGAAGAAGAATACAAAAACGCCCACGTCCCCGGCGCCGTCTCCGTGCCCTACAAAGAAGGCAGCGCCAAGGCAATGGACTTCGACCGGGCGGACGACCAGTTCGCGCTCAACACGCTGCCCAAGGACAAGAACGCGCCCTTCATCATGTACTGCGACGGCACCATCTGCTGAAAGAGCGACAAGTCCGCCGTCATGGCGACCGAGGCCGGATGGAAGAACGTCTACTGGTTCCGCGGCGGTTTTCCGGAATGGAAAGAGGCCGGGCTGCCGATCATTGCCAGGAAAAAATAGGTCGGCATGCTCACATGCAAAAAGCCCGGTTTTGCCGGGCTTTTTTGGTGCGAAATGTCTGGTACTCGGCCTTATGTGAAGCTTCAGTGCGACCTGAAAAGTCGCTTTTATTTCTGTTTCACAGGAGGGATTATGAACTGATGAAACCGGTTGTTCCATCAACCGTTCCCTACCCAGACATGCGGAGTTGGTAACAACTCGGTGTGAAGCTCTGGGGACAATGTA